>NZ_JBHXEG010000209.1:0-1001 GCF_042724935.1 Kitasatospora sp. NPDC127060 | reverse complement strand
TGGGTCTGGTGTTCTCGGGTCAGGGTGCGCAGTGGGCGGGGATGGGTCGGGGGTTGGCGGCGGAGTTCCCGGTGTTCGGGCGGGTGTTCCGTGAGGTGTTGGGGGAGTTCGGTGGGGATCTGTTCTCGGTGGTGGGGTCGGGGGTGGGTCTGGATCGTACGGAGTTCGCGCAGCCGGTGTTGTTCGCCTATGAGGTGGCGTTGTTCCGGTTGGTGGAGTCGTGGGGTGTGCGGCCGGGGGTGGTGGCCGGGCATTCGGTGGGGGAGGTCGCGGCTGCTCATGTGGCGGGGGTGTTGGACCTGCCGGATGCGGTGCGGTTGGTGGGTGCGCGTGGGCGGTTGATGGGGGCTTTGCCGTCGGGTGGGGTGATGGTCGCGGTGGAGGCGTCGGAGGAGCGGGTGGTGCCGCTGTTGGGCGTGGGGGTGGGGATCGCGGCGGTGAACGGTCCGGGGTCGGTGGTGGTCTCGGGTGAGGAGGGTGCTGTCGGCCGGGTGTTGGCGGGTTTGGGGGAGGTGCGGTCGAAGCGGTTGCGGGTGTCGCATGCGTTCCATTCGCCGTTGATGGAGCCGGTGTTGGCGGAGTTCGGTGAGGTGGTCGGGTCTCTGGTTCTGCGGGATCCGGTGCTTCCGTTGGTGTCGGGGGTGTCGGGGCGGCTGGTGGTGCCGGGTGAGGTGAGTGTTCCGGGGTACTGGGTGCGGCATGTGCGGGAGCCGGTGCGGTTCGCGGATGTGGTGGACTCGCTGGTGGGTTGGGGTGCGGGGGTGTGTGCGGAGGTCGGTCCCGATGGGGTGTTGTCGGGTCTGATCGGCGGGATCGCCCCGGACGGTCTGGAGGCGGTGCCGTTGGGCCGTCGGGGTGGTGACGAGGCGGAGACGCTGGTGTCCGGTCTGGGCCGGCTGTTCGCGGCCGGTGTTCCGGTCGACTGGTCGGGGTTCTTCACCGGGCGGGGCGCCAGGACGACGGACCTGCCCACGTACGCCTTCGACCACCACCACTACTGG
>NZ_JBHXEG010000208.1:0-1011 GCF_042724935.1 Kitasatospora sp. NPDC127060 | reverse complement strand
CGGCACCGGTGCCGCGCCTCAGCGCCGCCCCGACATCCAGTGGAACAGCCCCATCGCCACGCTCGTCGCCAGGTTGAAGCTGGACACCCCGGGCTGCATCGGCACCGCCACCAACCGGTCGGCCCGCGCCTTGAGCTCCGCCGACACCCCGTGCCGCTCCGTCCCGAAGGCCAGCAGCGCGTCGTCCGGAAACGGCAGGTCCCGAATGTCCGCCCCCTCCGGATCCAACACGTACAACGGGCCGGCCGGCAGCTCCGGCAGGCCCACCCGCTCCACCGCGGTCGCGAAGTGCAGCCCCGCACTCCCGCGCAGCACCGTCGGGTGCCAGGGATCCAGCTCACCCGTGGTCACCACCCCGGTCGCCCCGAACCCGGCCGCCAGCCGGATGACCGCCCCGACGTTCCCCAGGTTCCGCGGGTTCTCCAGCACCACCACCGGCGCCCGCCGCGGCCGCTCCGCCAGCACCGCCCGGTTGGCCGCCACCGACGGCCGCACCGCCAATGCGACCACCCCGGTCGGATGCAGCCGGGGCGCCAGCACCCGCAGCCGCGACTCCTCGACCTCCACCGCCAACGCCTCCACCGCCGCCACCACATCCGGCGCCAGCTCACCGGCCAGGGCCAGCAACGCCCCCCGGTCCGCCGTCAGCACCCGCCGCACCTCGCCCCCGAACCGCAACGCGTGCTTCAGCGGATGGAACCCGTCCAACAGCACTACCCCCGGCTCCCGCTCGGCCACCCGCCACACCCGCACCAGCTCGTCATCCATGCCGGTCACTCTCCCACCCCCGACCCACCTCACCCCCCCAACCCACCCCCGACCCACCTCACCCCCCAACCCACCCCGCACCCACCCCAACACCCCAGCACCCCAGCACCCCAGCACCCCGCACCCATCCACCCAAGCCCCCCACCTCCCCCCTCCCACCCGCCCCAGGCGAGAGGGACGCGCTGCGGGAGGGGGCGGTGGAGGGGGTGGGTGCGGAGAGGGGCGTGACGGGTGATTTTCAGA
>NZ_JBHXEG010000207.1:0-1023 GCF_042724935.1 Kitasatospora sp. NPDC127060 | reverse complement strand
CCACCCGCCGCACGCCCCGGCCGAAGGCCCACCAACAGCCAGCGCAGCACCACCACAACCCGCACGACGCCACCAACCGCCACCCACCCACACCCCGCCCCCGCGGACGGACCCGATGAAGGCGGGGACACCAGCCACCGAAACCGGCTGAGAAACCCTCAGAAACAGCGAGAACGCGGCCCGGCGCCATCGCCCCCGTACCCGAGATGAGCCGAGAACACCCCGAGATCAATGAGAACAGCCCACCAGCGGGCCCCCGGACAGCCCCCACGACACCCCACCTGACCAGGCAAAACAGCCCTGACCAGCCAAAACGTGGAAGCAGCCTTTAGGACACTCCACACCCCTCAACACCGGCCACCACACTCACAAAACCCGCGATACTCCCAGTTCACAACCACCGCCTAAGCCCACCAACCCCCACATGCCCGTTCTCACCCCACCCACAAAACCCCAGCCCGGACACCACCCCACACCTCAACTACACCCCCCTCAAACCTCAATCCGACCGCACTCACAGCGGGAATCCGAATTCCCTCACGCTCCATTTCGAGCAAACAATCAGAACCCATTTCGAGGCGCAGCGGCGGGGAATCGAATTCAGGAACCTCAGAAAGGGGCCTACGGCCCTCCCAGGCCCACACGGCGACCGCCCTTCCCGACCGCCCAGGAAATCCCATCCAAGCGTCACCCGAGCAATTCCCGGAGTGGCGACACCAAACCGAACACCGGACCAGAACGGCGGCCAGGACGGCCACCAGGGCGGGGCGCGGCACCGGGCGGCCAGGGCGGGCACGGCACAGCGGCCGGACGGCCGAGACGGGCCCAGCGGGACGGCCTGACGGCCGACCAGGACGGCGGCCAGGGCCCCAACGGCGGGACGGCGGGCGCGGCGCCGGGCGGCTCGGACGGGGTGCCGGGGAGCCGCTGACCTGTGACAGTGAAGTCGGGACAGTTGTCACCGAAGTTGGGACAACGCCATTTTGTGACAGCGAAGTTGGGAAAGCCCCCTGTCAACGGCCT
>NZ_JBHXEG010000206.1:0-1030 GCF_042724935.1 Kitasatospora sp. NPDC127060 | reverse complement strand
CTGAGGACAAGCCCTCGGCCTATTAGTACCGGTCAACTCCACCCCTTACAGGGCTTCCATATCCGGCCTATCAACCCAGTCGTCTACTGGGAGCCTTACCCTCTCAAGGAGGTGGGAGTGCTCATCTCGAAGCAGGCTTCCCGCTTAGATGCTTTCAGCGGTTATCCCTCCCGAACGTAGCCAACCAGCCATGCCCTTGGCAGGACAACTGGCACACCAGAGGTTCGTCCGTCCCGGTCCTCTCGTACTAGGGACAGCCCTTCTCAACACTCCTACGCGCACAGCGGATAGGGACCGAACTGTCTCACGACGTTCTAAACCCAGCTCGCGTACCGCTTTAATGGGCGAACAGCCCAACCCTTGGGACCTACTCCAGCCCCAGGATGCGACGAGCCGACATCGAGGTGCCAAACCATCCCGTCGATATGGACTCTTGGGGAAGATCAGCCTGTTATCCCCGGGGTACCTTTTATCCGTTGAGCGACGGCGCTTCCACAAGCCACCGCCGGATCACTAGTCCCTACTTTCGTACCTGCTCGACCCGTCAGTCTCACAGTCAAGCTCCCTTGTGCACTTACACTCAACACCTGATTGCCAACCAGGCTGAGGGAACCTTTGGGCGCCTCCGTTACTCTTTAGGAGGCAACCGCCCCAGTTAAACTACCCACCAGACACTGTCCCTGATCCGGATCACGGACCCAGGTTAGACATCCAGCACGACCAGAGTGGTATTTCAACGGCGACTCCACAACAACTGGCGTTGCTGCTTCAAAGTCTCCCACCTATCCTACACAAGCCGAACCGAACACCAATATCAAGCTATAGTAAAGGTCCCGGGGTCTTTCCGTCCTGCTGCGCGAAACGAGCATCTTTACTCGTAATGCAATTTCACCGGGCCTATGGTTGAGACAGTCGAGAAGTCGTTACGCCATTCGTGCAGGTCGGAACTTACCCGACAAGGAATTTCGCTACCTTAGGATGGTTATAGTTACCACCGCCGTTTACTGGCGCTTAAGTTCTCAGCTTCGCC
>NZ_JBHXEG010000205.1:0-1035 GCF_042724935.1 Kitasatospora sp. NPDC127060 | reverse complement strand
CGTCGGCTACGAGATGGCCCTGCTCGTCGACCGAGCCGGCGCCGTCCTCACCCCCGCACTCCGCGCGGAACTCCAGGGCAGTCTCCTGCACTGACGGTTCGTCGGATACCGTCCAGGTATTCGAAGTACCTCCGCGTCCTTCCCGGGCCCGCTTCGGCGGGCTCGGGTTCGGACGTTGTACGGCCTTCGCACCACCGGCTCCGGACTCGTACCGAAGCTCGCACCGCACCGCCGCACCTTGTGAGGAGAGGAACCGTGACACCGCCCGACGACCGCAGCGGCCAGTACGGCGTTCCGTACCCTGGCACAGGCCATGACGCCTTCGGAGCACCCGGCGCCGGCCACGGTCAGCAATACGGTCGGCACCAGTACGGGCAGCAGCCCCAGCAGCACCCGTACGCCCGGCCCGAGGAGCACTACGGCCCGTACGACCCGTACGCCCGGCAGGAGCCCGCCTTCGACGCCCCGCCGCCCGGCTACCCGGCACCGCCCGGCCCGGCGCCCGCCGCGGCCCCCGGCCGGCAGCCGGCCCAGGAGCCCGGGTACGTCGAGGAGTTCGAGGACGAGCCGGACTCCGGCCCGCTGATCCGGCCGTTCGCCATGACCGGCGGTCGCACCCGGCCCCGCTACGAGCTCGCGCTGGAGGCCCTGGTCTCCGCCGACGTCGACCCGCAGCGCCTGGCCACCCTCCTCCCGGAGCACCAGCGGATCTGCACGCTGTGCCGGGAGGTCAAGTCCGTCGCCGAGGTGTCCGCGCTGCTCTCGCTTCCCCTGGGAGTGGCCCGCATCCTCGTGGCCGACCTTGCCGAGGCCGGCCTGGTCGCCATCCACCAGCCCGCTTCCGGGGGCGAATCCGGAAACCAGCCCGACGTCACGCTGCTCGAAAGGGTCCTCAGTGGACTTCGCAAGCTCTAACGCGGCCGCCCCCACCCGCGCCACCACCTCCGCGAAGATCGTCATCGCGGGCGGCTTCGGTGTCGGCAAGACCACGCTCGTCGGCGCCGTCTCCGAGATCAACCCCCTGCGCACCGAAGC
>NZ_JBHXEG010000204.1:0-1049 GCF_042724935.1 Kitasatospora sp. NPDC127060 | reverse complement strand
ACCCACAACACCCCCACCACCACAACCACCAAACCCCCCACCCCCCACCACACCCCCCTCCCCACCTACCCCTTCCAACACCAGCACTACTGGCTGGAAGCGGCGGCCGGGGCGGGCCTCGACGATGCCACGTCAGCCGGACTGGACGACGCCGCGCACCCGTTGCTCGCCGCCGTGGTGGAACTGCCCGAGAGTCAGGGCGTGGTGGCGACCGGCCGGATCGGCGTGGAGAGCCACCCTTGGCTGACGGGGTACACGCTCCAGGACACGACGGTCCTGCCGGCGGTGGCCGTGCTCGACCTCGTCCTGTCCACCGGAGACCGTCTGGGCCTGCACCACCTCGATGAACTCGCCCTGGACCGGCCGCTCGTCCTGCCGGAGGACGGCGGGGTCGATCTGCGCGTCCACGTGTCCGGCGCGGGCGAGGACGGGAAGCACGCCGTCACCGTGCACACCCGACAGGCCGACGGCTGGACGCGCCGCGCCACCGGCGTGCTGAGCGCCTCGGGCGAGGTGGCCGAGACCGGCTCCGGCCGGGCGGCCGGGGTCGAGCCCGACCAGTTGGCCGAACGGCTCGCCGCGGCCGGCTACGACCACAGCGGGACTTTCCGAAGCATCCGCGGGTTCTCCGGCGGGCACATCGAGACAGCCCTCCCGGAGGAGGCCGCCCCGGACGGATTCGGGCTCCACCCGGCGCTGTTGGCTCCCGCACTGGACGCCGTCCTGGCCGGTCAGTCGGGAGAGACGACGTTCCCGCACCGGTTCACGGACGTGACACTGCACGCGACCGGCGCCGCCGCGGCCAGGATCCGGGTGACCGCCCAGTCCGACGGCACCCTGTCCGCCGGTGTGGCGGACACGACCGGAGCGTCCCTGCTCAGCATCGGCTCGGTCGCCAGCCGCGCGCTCACCGCGCCGGACCTGGCCGCCGCCCAGGGCGGTCCGCTCGACTCACCGCTGGTGTTGGAGTGGGTCCCCGTCACCACCGACACCACACCCCCCACCGACACCACACCCACCACCCCCGACCTCCTCATCGTCCACCCCCA
>NZ_JBHXEG010000203.1:0-1075 GCF_042724935.1 Kitasatospora sp. NPDC127060 | reverse complement strand
GCGGCGGAGGTGGACGAGCAGGGGCGGTTCCCGCAGGAGGCGTTGGACGCGCTGACGGGCAACGATCTGCATGCGGTGCACGTGCCGGAGGTGTACGGGGGTGCGGGTGCGGACGCGCTGGCGACGGTGATCGTGATCGAGGAGGTCGCGCGGGTGTGCGGCTCGTCGTCGTTGATCCCGGCGGTGAACAAGCTGGGGTCGCTGCCGGTGCAGTTGTCGGGTTCGGAGGAGCTGAAGGCGAAGTACCTGGGGGCGCTGGCGCGGGGCGAGGGGATGTTCTCGTACTGCCTGTCGGAGCCGGAGGCGGGTTCGGACGCGGCGGGGATGAAGACGCGTGCGGTGCGTGACGGTGACTTCTGGGTGCTGAACGGGGTGAAGCGCTGGATCACCAACGCGGGTGTGTCGGAGTTCTACACCGTCATGGCCGTCACCGACCCTTCGATGCGTTCGAAGGGGATCTCGGCGTTCGTGGTGGAGAAGGGCGACGAGGGGGTGTCGTTCGGTGCGCCGGAGAAGAAGCTGGGGATCAAGGGTTCGCCGACGCGTGAGGTGTACTTCGACAACGTGCGGATCCCGGCGGACCGGATGATCGGTGCGGAGGGTACGGGCTTCGCGACGGCGATGCGGACGCTGGACCACACCCGGGTGACGATCGCGGCGCAGGCGGTGGGCATCGCGCAGGGGGCGTTGGACTACGCGAAGGGCTACGTCCAGGAGCGCAAGCAGTTCGGGAAGGCGATCGCGGAGTTCCAGGGTGTGCAGTTCATGCTGGCGGACATGGCGATGAAGCTGGAGGCCGCGCGGCAGATGACGTACGTGGCGGCGGCGAAGTCGCAGCGTGGGGACGCGGATCTGACGTTCTTCGGTGCGGCGGCGAAGTGCTTCGCGTCGGACGTGGCGATGGAGGTGACCACGGACGCGGTGCAGTTGCTGGGTGGTTACGGGTACACGCGGGACTACCCGGTGGAGCGGATGATGCGGGACGCGAAGATCACCCAGATCTACGAGGGCACCAACCAGGTCCAGCGCATCGTGATGGCCCGCAACCTGCCGTAACGACCGCCCGACCGGCACC
>NZ_JBHXEG010000202.1:0-1119 GCF_042724935.1 Kitasatospora sp. NPDC127060 | reverse complement strand
CCGTCGACCACAACTGCCCATCCGAACCCACGATGTTCAGATGCACCTGATTGCCGATCGCCGACGCCGTGACCATCGAACCCGGAGCCGACGGCGCCGTCGCCGACAGGGCGTCGACGATGCGCTGGGCGTCGGCGGCCTGGGGCTGGTAAGCGTCGGGGAAGGCCGAGACCTGGACCTTCTGGCAGACGACACCGATGGGCTGGTCCTGCCACGAGCCGTTGGGGTAGGCGCTGAGCATCGCGTCGAGGAACTTGTTGGTGGCGTAGGCCGGGTCGAGCCGCTGGTCGTACGAGCCCCACCAGGTCTGCTGCTGGAACAACCCGACGCTGGTGTGGTCGAGCACGTTCGGGTTGTTGCGCAGCTCGGACTCCACGATGGCGGTGGTGACCGCGATGACGGCGGCCCGGTCGGGCAGGTTCCGGGAGCGGACGGTGTCGACTATCGCCCGTGCGCAGGACATCCGGTAGGCGGTCATCGCGTTGGCCAGCTTCCCGGTCAACACCTTGTTGAGGCCGACCGCGGTCGTGGAGTCGGCGTCGGTTACGGTCCCACAAGTCCGGTCCGGCAGCGCGGCATAGGCCGGGGAGGAGGCCACGACCGCGGGTACGACCAGGGCGGCCGCGGTCGCGAGGGCGGGGAGAATCGTACGGAGGCGGTTCTTCATCGGAGCAACTGCCCTTTCCAGAAGGCATGCAGAGGTTTCGGTGCACCGTGTCGATGCGCTCGGGGCCACATCGGCGCCGAGCCGGGGCCAGGGGCAGGCCCGGTCGGCGTGGACCGGACCTGCCTGAACGCTGATCAGCTCGTGGACGCGACCGCGTCGCCGGGGACGTCGACCCAGGCGCCGCTCCACCGACCGGCGGTGTAGTCCGCGCCCATCGTGTAGACCCGGCCGTTCGAGCCGGTCGTGAACAGCTGCATGGTGTTGCCGACGACCGTGCTGGTCAGCGACTTCAGCCCGGACCCGCCCAACGGCGCCCACTTACCCGACCACGACCCGGCCCCGTAATCACCGTCCGTGGACCAGAGTTGACCATCCGAACCGATGATGTTCAGGTGCACCTGATTCCCGATCGCCGACGCCGTGACCGCGGTCGCACCACCCGCATCACCCGG
>NZ_JBHXEG010000201.1:0-1146 GCF_042724935.1 Kitasatospora sp. NPDC127060 | reverse complement strand
CGCAATGCCGTTGCTTTAGCTGTCAGTCACGGCGAAGGCCGGCACGGATCGACGTGCCGACAGGTGATGTTCAGCTGCCTGGGCCGCAGATGGCACCGCCGGGCTGCCGACGGGAGTACTGGACTACGGCGCCCTCGGAGGTTGTTGGCTTGCTGCCGTCGGCAGGGGTCAGGCTGTAGAAGACCGTGATGGAGCCCTCGTGAACGGCATCCAGGACGCCGTCCCACGGGATGGTGTAATCGACCGTGGTGGTGTCATCGGTGATGCTCACGACGCCCTGGATTGTCGCGGCCGGGGTCTGCCCGGAGAAGTCGCTGCAGACCGTGACCTCGAAGGTGAGCTTGTCTCCGGCCTTGAAGGGGATCTGGTCCACCCTGACGAGGACACCGTTCCAAGGCTTCTGCCAGCAGGTGATCCCGCCAGGAGGCTCCTCATGGGGAAATTCCGGGATGTCGAGCTCGACCGACATACGGGCTCCTGGTCGTTGAAGGGCTGAGGCGGCAGCTCGGACTCCCGCCTCGCGATCATGGAGCAAACGCCGGTTCGAAGACAGCCAGTTTCCTGTACCTGGGCCTCTCGGTCCGGGGCAGCGCCGACCGTGGTCGAGGCGGTTTCAGGGCGGTTCCCCGAGATCTCGTCCTGCCTTCCGGTGACGGTCTCGCAGCACCCGAACGTTGCTTCGGCCACCCTCGACCTGTTGACCAGACATGGAACTCCGTGGGGGGCCGGGCCGCCGGCTGAGGTTGGGAGCGCTGGCCGAGGTGTTCACATCGGAGCTTGTGGACACGGTGATAGCCGAGCACGGCCGGGGCGAGCGTCGGCGCCGAATACTCCCAGCCCGCCTGGTCGTCTACTTCGTCCTGGGGCTGTGCCTGTTCGCGCGGGAGTCGTACGAGGAGGTGGTGCGCCTGCTGACCACCGGCCTGCCGGGCACCACCGCGCTACGGCGGGTGAACAAGTCCTCGCTGTGCCGGGCCCGCGCCCGGCTCGGCCCAGAGCCCTTGGAGTCGCTGTTCCGCAGCATCGCCGGCACGCTCGCCACCTCGGACACACCGGGCGCCTTCTGGCGGGACCTGCGAGTGCTCGCGATCGACGGCACCCAGATCGACGTCCCGGACAGCCACAGCAACGCCACGACCTTCGACG
>NZ_JBHXEG010000200.1:0-1168 GCF_042724935.1 Kitasatospora sp. NPDC127060 | reverse complement strand
CACGATTTCGTCGATCAAGGAGCCGGACTGGGTGGAACCCTCGTCAGTAACTACGCTGAGCACGGGCGTGCCTTCCCGACCCGCGCTGCAACGCGGGCCTACTCGGAGACCATCAGAGGATCATCGGGAAGGTACGCCCTCCGCGTCCCTCCCGGCACCGATCCACAGGTTCCGGGCATTCCTCGCGTTCGTGCGACCTGGGCGGTGCTGGCAGTCGGGCACAACGTCCCGGACCACGCCTTCGGGCAGAGCGACCACCAGGCGGCGAACAAGGGGGCGCCAACGGCGGAGGAGGTGGCCACCGGCGCAAGCCCGCGGCAGGACTGGGGAGCGTGTCTGGCTCACGTCGGCCAGTACCACCTGGTCCTCGCCGCGCTCCTCGCCCTGGTGTGGTTGTTCATCCCGCTGTCGCTGACGATGACCGGCTTGGCGGCCGGGTTCGCGTGGTCGGCGGCCACCCATGCCGTGCTGGACCGGCGGTGGCCGGTGCGCTGGCTGCTGCAGCGCACCGGCTCGCCAGCCTTCGCCGAGCTGCGGACGGCCGGGCTCAATGGAATGTATTTGGCAGATCAGGTCCTGCATTCCGGAGCACTGCTCGTCTCGGCGCTGCTGATCACACGTCTGTGACCTGGGGTTCTTGATGAGGAATCACCGGGAGGCCGAGCGGGACGGGGCCCTGACGCTGGAAGCGTCGCGTCTGCTCGCGCTTGCTCCGCAGAAAGGTGAGGGTGAGGTCGAGCCCTTCAATCTCACCCTGCCAGCCCTCCGCCATCGCCCGATCGCGTCGAGCGAGGAGATCTTGCTCCAGTTCGTCGAGCCGCGGGATCATCTTCGGGTTGATCGAGAGCATCGGGCATCGGATGCAGGCGTGCTCGTGCGCGCAGGGCGTTCCGTAGGGCCGGCCGCAGGAGCCGAGTTCGACCCGCCGCTTGTCGAAGTGCTCCTCGAATTCCAGCGTGCAAGCAACTCCAGGAAAATCAGGAGCAATGCTCGAGACTTGTGGATCGGCGCCCGGAGGAACGCAGCAGGCGTACCTTCCCCGATTGATCCTTTGATGGTCACCGAGTAGGCCCGCGTTGCAGCGCGGGTCGGGAAGGCACGCCCTGTGCTCAGCGTAGTCACCGACGACGGCTCCACCCAGTCCGGCTCCCTGATCGACGAGATCGTC
>NZ_JBHXEG010000199.1:0-1181 GCF_042724935.1 Kitasatospora sp. NPDC127060 | reverse complement strand
TACACCTCCGGCACGTGCACCGCATGCAGATCGTTGCCCGTCAGCGCGTCCAACGCCTCCTGCGGGAACCGCCCCTGCTCGTCCACCTCCGCCGCAAACGGAGCGATCTTCGCCTCGGCCAGCGAACGCACCGCCTCACGGAGCATCTCGTGCTCCTCGGAGATACGGAAGAGATCGAAGTCCTGGCTCATGATCGCCACTCCTGTTTCACGACGGTACTCAGTACCCTTCATTATGCACGCGCGCGGCAAAAAGGGAACTCAGTGCCTTCACAGGGCGGCACTGAGTTCCCTATCCTTTTCCTGCCGAACTACCGCTGGACTACCGCCGCACCACTGCCGTGGTTCCGCCGTACTTCTGCCGTACTACCGCCCGACGGAGCCGGTCCGAGCGCAGGGAGATGACAACGTGGTCCACTCAGCCATCGACGCCGACACCCGGAGTACGACGCTGTACTTCCAGCGCTGTACCTGGTGCAACAACCCGACCTTCCAGCGGCTGCTCTGCCCCACCTGCGGCTCCACCGAACTGCGGCTGGAGCCCAGCGAGGGCACCGGTGTCGTCCGGCGCTGCGCGGTCGAGCAGGCCCGTACGCCGCTGGTCCGTCAGAAGTCGCTGATCCGGATGGCGGAGGGGTTCGACGTCTGGTGCATCGTGGACGGGATGCGCAGCACCGTCCCGGTCGGCACCCGGGTGCGGCTGTTCCCCTCCCCCGGCTCCGACCAGCCCGAACTGCGGCTGCTGCCGGTGGAGGAGCCGCAGCAGGAGCAGGAGGTCGAGCCGCGGCCGCTGCCGCCGGCCCAGGGCGGGTTCACCCAGCACCTCGCGGCCTTCGCCGAGTAGATCGGTGCGGGCCGTGCGGGCCCGGTGATCCGCGTGGGTCCGCGTGGTCCGTACCGTCCGAACGGTCCGTACGACCTGCGTGGTCCGTACCGCCGGGAACGACGGAGGGCGTGGCACTCGGTACCGGGGGTACCGAGTGCCACGCCCTCCGCGCTGCTCCGGGGGATCAGCCCTTGCGGGACTTCACCTCGGTGGTGAGCTGCGGCAGCACCTCGAAGAGGTCGCCGACCACGCCGTAGTCGGCCAGCTCGAAGATCGGGGCCTCGGGGTCCTTGTTGACGGCCACGATGGTCTTCGACGTCTGCATGCCGGCCCGGTGCTGGATGGCGCCCGAGATG
>NZ_JBHXEG010000198.1:0-1206 GCF_042724935.1 Kitasatospora sp. NPDC127060 | reverse complement strand
CTAAAGGCTGTCCCGTAACTATCCGTCTGGTTCGGCGTTGGTCACGGTATGGGTGGGGTGATCTCGGCGAGCGATCCGATGTGGATCGAGCCGTTCTCGGGGTTGAGCGAGTCGCAGTTCCGCAAGCTGGTCGCGCTGGTCCGCCGTCGCGGAGGTGATGTCCAGCGCGGCCGGCCGTGGCGGCTCTGCCTGGAGGACCGGGTGCTGCTGGTTGCCACGTACTGGCGGACCAACCTGACGTTGCGGCAGGTCGCGCCGTTGTTCGAGATCTCGAAGTCAGCCGCGGACCGGGTGCTGGACCACCTCGCTCCGCTGCTGGCGATCTCGCCCGCCCGTCGGCCGCGGCAGGACACCGTACTGATCGTGGACGGCACCCTGGTGCCCACCCGGGACCGGACGATCGCAGCCTCCAGCAAGAACTACCGGTACTCCACCAACCAGCAGGTCGTGATCGACGCCAACAGCCGGCTGGTCGTCGCCGTCGGCCTGCCACTACCCGGCAACCGCAACGACTGCCGCGCCTTCACCGAGTCGGGCGTCGACCGCGTCTGCCGGGACGCACCGGTCCTGGCGGACGGCGGCTACCAGGGAACCGGCGCACTGATCCCGCACCGACGTCGGCGCGGGCAGGAGCACCTCACGCCCGAGCAGGAAGCCGACAACGCCGTCCACCGCAGAGCCCGGGCCCGGGTCGAGCACGTCTTCTCACGGATGAAGAACTGGAAGATCCTGCGCGACTGCCGCCTGCGCGGAGCCGGCGTGCACCACGCGATGATGGGCGTCGCCCGGCTCCACAACCTTGCGCTCAGCGGATGAGCTGATCCGGCCGCACCGTGAACTCCTCGAGCCCGTCCGGTGTCGCGACGCCGTGCACGGAAGTGGAGACCGTGACGAACTCGTCGTCCCCCACCAGGCCATGGCTCTCGATGACCGCGCAGGCGACGGTGGCCTCCACCGGATACGACGTGTCCGGGCCGAGCTCGCCCATCGCCGCGAAGATCGGGGCCTTGTCGAACAGCGACCAACGCCGCCCCGCCGCATCCGTGAACTGAACTTCGACCACCCCAGGCCACGGCTCATCGTCCACCCAGCGGACCGCCTGACACCGCAACTCAAGCACGAACGCCCCCACAGTCGAACGAGATCATCAACGAGCGCCAGTATGCCGCGAGCCGCCAGGCCCCAGTTACGGGACAACCTTTAGCG
>NZ_JBHXEG010000197.1:0-1276 GCF_042724935.1 Kitasatospora sp. NPDC127060 | reverse complement strand
GGGTGGGTGGAGATGGCGCCGCGGGTGATGATGACGAGGTGGGGGTGGTCGGTGCGGTCCTGGGCGAGCCATTCCTGGATGCGGGTGAGGGTGTGTTCGGCGGTGTGGTGGGCGGCGGTGAGTTGATCGTGGAGTGGGGTGGTGTGGTTCTGGGGGTGGACGATGAGGAGGTCGGGGGTGGTGGGTGTGGTGTCGGTGGGGGGTGTGGTGTCGGTGGTGACGGGGACCCACTCCAACACCAGCGGCGCGAGGTCGCCTGACACGAGCTTCGCCGCGTCCACCGGCCGTGTGGCCAGGGCGCCGACGGTGAGGACCGGCTTGCCGTCCGGGTCCGTCACCTCCAGGGCGATCGTGGCGTCGTCCGCGAGGGTCATCCGGGCGCGGAGCGTTCGCGCGCCGGAGCTGTGGAGGCTGACGCCCGACCAGGAGAACGGCAGCTCCAGGTCCATGCCGTCACCGCTGGACGCGAGCCGCACGTGGAGCGCCGCGTCGAGCAGTGCGGGGTGGACCCCGTAGCCGGCCTCGCTGACGTCCTCGGTCAGTTCCACTTCGGCGTACAGGCCGTCCGCGTCCTGCCAGGCGGCCCGAAGGCCCTGGAACGCGGGTCCGTAGGTGTAGCCGCGTCCGGCCAGTTGCCCGTAGAGGTCCGCGATCGGCAGGCGCGTGGCGGTCGGAGGCGGCCAGGCCGCGTGCGGCCGAGTCGGCGGTGCCGGCGGCGCTTCGGGTGAGAGTACGCCGGTGGCGTGCCGGATCCACTCGGCGTCGCCGAGGCGGGAGTGGATCGTGAAGGGCCGACTGCCGTCATCGCCGGGCGAGTTGACCTGGATCTGAAGGTCGACCGTGCCGTTCTCGGGCACGAGCAGCGGGTTGTCGAGGGTGATGTCCTCCGCGTGTGTGCAGCCGACCTCGGACCCTGCCCGCAGGGCGATGTCGAGGAACGCGGTGCCGGGGAGCAGAACGGTGTCGAGGACGGCGTGGTCGGCCAGCCACGGCTGCGCTTCGAGGGAGACCCGTCCGGTGAGCACCAGGGCGTCGCTGCCCGGTAGTTCGATCGCGCCGCCGACCAGCGGGTGTCCGGTGCTGTGCCGTCCGAAGTCGCCGGTGTCGGCGACCGGGTGGAGCCAGTAGTGCTGGTGTTGGAAGGGGTAGGTGGGGAGGGGGGTGTGGTGGGGGGTGGGGGGTTTGGTGGTTGTGGTGGTGGGGGTGTTGTGGGTCCAGGTGTGGGCGAGGGCGTGGGTGAGTTGGGTGGTTTCGGGGGTGTTGCGGCGCAGGGTGC
>NZ_JBHXEG010000196.1:0-1309 GCF_042724935.1 Kitasatospora sp. NPDC127060 | reverse complement strand
GGCGGTTTATAGGGGTCGTTGCAACACGTGGTCGGTTGATCAGGCCGCGAGCAGTTTATGCAGGCGCTTGGCTGGGGTTTCCCAGTCAAGCGTTTTGCGTGGGCGGCGGTTGAGCTGGTCGGCGACGGCGGCCAGGTGCTCCTGGGTGTGGACCGACAGGTCGGTGCCCTTGGGGAAGTACTGCCGAAGCAGGCCGTTCGTATTCTCGTTCGAGCCGCGCTGCCAGGGGCTGGCCGGGTCGCAGAAGTACACCGGGACGTCGGTAGCGATGGTGAAGACGTGATGGGAAGCCATCTCTGATCCCTGATCCCACGTCAAAGACCTCTTCAAGTGGGCCGGGAGGGTCTGCACGGTCTCTGTGAGGGCGTCGCGTACCGCTTCGGCTCCGTGATCGCCCGGCAGGTGCAGGAGCATCACGTACCGGGTGGACCGCTCCACGAGCGTGCCGATCGCGGACTTGCCGTCCTTGCCGATGATCAAGTCGCCCTCCCAGTGACCTGGGACCGCCCGGTCCTCGACCTCCGCGGGGCGTTCGCTGATCATGACCATCGGCTCGGTGAAGCGCGGTTGGCGGCAGTTGGCCTGCCGGTGAGGCTTGCGGCGGGCCCGGCCCGAGCGCAGGGCGCCGGCGAGCTCGCGCCTCAACTGGCCACGTCCCTGGACGTAGAGCGCCTGGTAGACGGTCTCGTGGACCACGTGCATCTCCGGCCGGTCGGGGAATATCTCCCGCAGAGCGTGGCATATCTGCTCCGGGCTCCAGAACTCGTCCAGCATCGCCTGGACGGCGTCCCGCAGTTCGGTGTTCTCGCTGATCTTGCGAGGCTTCGGGCGTGGCCGCCGGGCGTCCGCGCGGGCCTGGGCCGCGTACGGGCGGTAGTGCCACTGGCCGCGGGTGCCGTGGGTGCGGTTGCGGCGGATCTCCCGGCTGACGGTCGACGGGCTGCGGCCAAGCTCCGCCGCGATGGCCCGCACCGTGGCCTTTTCCCGCAGCCGGTCGGCGATGTGGACACGCTCGTCCTCGCGCAGGTACCGGGACGGGCCCACGGCCTGTGGCGCCCGCGGTGCATACGCGGGCGCCACCAGCCGGTCGGGGCTCGTCCGGCCGTTGCGCCACTCCCGCCCGGTCCTCAGGTTGATCCCGACAACCTGGCAGGCTTCCTTGTTCGAGTACCCCATCCGCATGAGCCGGAAGTATTCCTCCCGCTCACGTCGGAGCTTCCTACGCCCCTGGCTGACCTGGCGGTCCCGGATCTCGAAGTCCATTGCATCCCCTGAGCTGGGGTGTTGCAACGAACGCTAGAACCCAAGG
>NZ_JBHXEG010000195.1:0-1330 GCF_042724935.1 Kitasatospora sp. NPDC127060 | reverse complement strand
CCGGTGTTCCGGTCGACTGGTCGGGGTTCTTCACCGGGCGGGGCGCCAGGACGACGGACCTGCCCACGTACGCCTTCGACCACCACCACTACTGGATCACCGACGGCCCGGCGCACCGGACCGCCGCCGCAGCGGTCGAGTCCGTCGCACCGGAGGCCCCCTCGGCCGGCCTGGCCGAGCAACTCGCCGACCTCGACGAGGCCGACCGGGCCGGACACGTCCTGGACGTCGTCACCGAGCAGACCGCGGCCGTGCTCGGCCACGCCGACGTCCGCGCGATCGACCCCGACCGGCCGTTCGCCGAGCTGGGCTTCGACTCGCTGACGGCGGTGGAACTGCGCAACCGGGTCAACCGGATGAGCGGTCTGACGCTCGCCGCGACCCTGGTCTTCGACCATCCCTCGCCGAGCGCCCTCGCCGAGTACCTGCGGGCCCGCCTGAGCCCCGACACCGAAGAGTCCCTCGACGATCTGTTCGCGTCCATCGACAGCGAACTCGGCCCGGAAGCGAGCTGACCGCCGTGACCACCGCGACCACGCCCAACGAGCGGAAGCTCGCCGACTACCTCAAGCGGGTCACCGCCGAACTGCGCGGCACCCGCGAGCGCCTCGCCCGGGCGGAGGCCTCCGACGATCCGATCGCCGTCGTCTCCGCGGCCTGCCGCTACCCGGGCGGCGTGCAGTCGCCCGAGGACCTGTGGCGGCTGGTCGCCGACGGGGTGGACGCGATCGGCGAGTTCCCGACCGACCGCGGCTGGGACCTCGCCGACCTGGCCGTCCGTTCCGACACGACCAGGGGCGGATTCCTGTACGACGCCGGGCAGTTCGACGCCGCCCTGTTCGGGATGTCACCCCGCGAGGCCCTCGCCACCGACCCCCAGCAGCGCCTCGCCCTGGAGACGGCCTGGGAGGCCGTCGAACGCGCGGGCATCGACCCGACCTCGCTGCGCTCCACCCGGACCGGGGTGTTCCTGGGCTTCGCCGGCCAGTCCTACACGGACATGGACTCCGGCGCCGACGACCTGCGCGGCTATCTGCTGGCCGGCAGTGCCGCGAGTGTGGCCTCGGGCCGGATCGCCTACACCCTGGGTCTGGAGGGCCCGGCGATCACGGTGGACACGGCGTGTTCGTCGTCGCTGGTGGCGTTGCACCTGGCCGTCCAGTCGCTGCGGCGCGGCGAGTGCACGATGGCCCTGGTCGGCGGCGTCACCGTGATGTCCACCCCCGGGGCGTGGATCGAGTTCTCGCGTCAGCAGGGGTTGGCGGGGGACGGTCGGTGCAAGTCGTTCGGGGTGGGTGCGGACGGTACGGGGTGGTCCGAGGGTGTGGGT
>NZ_JBHXEG010000194.1:0-1375 GCF_042724935.1 Kitasatospora sp. NPDC127060 | reverse complement strand
ACCCTGGAGAACGCCGGCATCGACCCCACCACCCTGCGCGGCACCCACACCGGCGTCTTCACCGGCGTCATGTACGACGACTACGGCAACCGGCTCATGCAGGCGGCACCCGACGGCTTCGAGGGGTTCCTGCTCGCCGGCACCCAGACGAGCGTCGCCTCCGGCCGGGTGTCGTACGCGCTCGACCTCGCCGGGCCCGCACTGACGGTCAACACCGCGTGCTCCTCGTCGCTGGTCGCCTTGCACCTGGCCGCCCGCGCGCTGCGCAACGGCGAGTGTGACCTCGCGCTCGCCGGCGGGGTCACGGTGATGGCCACCCCGAACGCGTTCGTGGAGTTCAGCCGACAGCGCGGTCTGGCTCCCGACGGGCGCTCCAAGTCCTTCGCGGCCGCCGCCGACGGTGTGGTGTGGAGCGAGGGCGTCGGCCTGCTGCTGGTCGAGCGGCTCTCGGACGCCCGCCGCAACGGCCACCAGATCCTCGCGGTCGTCCGGGGGACGGCGGTCAACCAGGACGGCGCCTCCAACGGCCTCACCGCGCCCAGCGCCGCCGCCCAGCGCCGGGTGATCCGCCAGGCCCTGGCCGGAGCCGGGCTCGCCGCCGCCGACGTCGACGTGGTCGAGGCGCACGGCACCGGGACCAGGCTCGGCGACCCGATCGAGGCCGAGGCCCTGCTGGCCACCTACGGGCAGGACCGCGAACAGCCGCTCTGGCTCGGCTCGGTGAAGTCCAACATCGGCCACACCCAGGCCGCCGCCGGCGTCGCCGGCATCATCAAGATGATCGAGGCGATGCGCCACGAGGTCCTGCCCAGGACCCTGCACGTCGACGCGCCCTCCCCGCACGTCGACTGGAGCACGGGCAGCATCGAGCTGCTGACCGAGAACCGGGACTGGCCCACGCACGGGCGCCCGCGCCGCGCCGCCGTCTCCTCCTTCGGCATCAGCGGCACCAACGCCCACGTCATCCTCGAACAAGGCCCCACCGCACGACCGGTGGCCCAGACCGAGGGCCCCTCGGACGCGGCGGGGACGGCGGACGCGGCGCCGGTCACCTGGCCGCTCTCGGCCAGGACCCCTGCCGCACTGCGGCAGCACGCCGAACGGCTGGCGGACCACGTCGAAGCCCACCCCGAACTCACGCCCGCCGCCGTCGCCGCCGCGCTCGACACCCGCGCCGGCTTCACCCACCGCGCCGCCGTGGTCGCCACCACACGTGGCGAGCTCCTGGACGGACTACGGGCGTTGGCCGCCGATCAGCCGGACGGCCGGCTCATCCAGGGCACCGGCGTTCCGGGCAAGACGGTGTTCGTGTTCCCCGGCCACGGCACCCAATGGCCCGGCATGGGACTCGCGTTGCTGGACACCTCACCCGTCT
>NZ_JBHXEG010000193.1:0-1419 GCF_042724935.1 Kitasatospora sp. NPDC127060 | reverse complement strand
CCTCCTCACCACCGGCCACACCCACTTCATCGAAACCAGCCCCCACCCCGTCCTCACCACCCCCATCCAACAAACCGCCGACACCACCGACACCGCGGTGGCCACGATCGCCACCCTCCGGCGCAACCACGGCGGCCCGTCGCAGCTGGCAACCGCCCTGGCCCTGGGCCGGATCTCGGGCCTGCCCGTCGCCGGTGCCCCGTACAGCGGCCCGCGTCCGGCCCTGCCCCCGTACCCGTTCCAGCACGGGCCCTACTGGCTGCACCCCGCCGCCACGGGCACCGGTGCCCTCGGGCAGACCGGCACCGACCACCCGCTGGTCGTCTCCGCCGTCGAACTCGCCGACGGCCAGGGGCACATCCTCACCGGCCAGGTGTCCACCACCGGCCTCCCGTGGCTCGCCGACCACGCCGTGCACGGGACCGTGCTGCTGTCGAGCACCACCTACCTGGAGACGGCCCTCCGCTCCGGACTGGAGGTCGGCTGCGGGCACGTCGAGGACCTCACGCTGGAGGCCCCGCTCGTCCTCTCCGACGGAGAGGACGTCCGGCTCCAGGCCGTGGTGGGCGAACCGGACGCCGAAGGCCGTCGGTCCTTCGCGGTCTACTCCCGCCCCTCCGACGCCTCGGGCGACGCGCCGTGGACCCGCCGGGCCGGCGGGTCGCTCACCGCCGAAGCGCCCGCGCCCGCCGCCTCGCCTTCGTCCGCGCCCCCGCAGTCCGCCGCCTGGCCGCCCGCCGGAGCCGTCCCGATCGACCTCACGGACGCCTACGAGCGCCTGAGCGCCAGGGGCTACGACTACGGACCAGCCTTCCAGGGCCTGCGCGCGGCCTGGCGGCTCGGCGACGACGTCTACGCGACCGTCGCCCTCCCCGACTCCGAGCAGCCCGCGGCCCAGCGCTTCTGCCTGCATCCGGCGCTGCTGGACGCCGCCCTGCACCCCATCGCCCTCGGCCTGCTCGGCGACGGCCCCGAGAGCGTCCTGCCGTTCAGCTGGAGCGGCGTCTCCCTGCACGCCGTCGGCGCGGACGGTGTCCGGGTGCGGCTCTCGCCGGTCGGGACGGGCACCGTGGCCATCACCGTCACCGACACCACGGGCGCTCCCGTCGCGGACATCGCGTCACTCGCCCTGCGCCCGGTCGACCCGGCGCGCCTACGCGCCGGCACGGCCCCGGGCCTGCCGTTCCTGGTGGAGTGGTCGGTGGTCGACACACCCGGCGCGACGGAGCCGGCCAACGGGGCAGCCGAGGTGCTGGTCGTGCGGCCCGAGGGCGACACCGCCCAGGACGCCGATCAGGTCGCCGCCGCCCACCACACCGCCGAGCACACCCTCACCCGCATCCAGGAATGGCTCGCCCAGGACCGCACCGACCACCCCCACCTCGTCATCATCACCCGCGGCGCCATCTCCACCCACCC
>NZ_JBHXEG010000192.1:0-1499 GCF_042724935.1 Kitasatospora sp. NPDC127060 | reverse complement strand
CCGTTGTGGGGCGGCGCGCCCGGCCCGGCCGCCGGGTCCCCGGGGCCTTTGCGTCCCCGTGCCCCTGTGCCCCTGTGTCCCGGGCCCGGCGGGGTCCGGGGCACAGGGGTCAGGCGCCCTGCCGGTACCCGGCCCGGGCCGGGCCGGTGCCGACCGGCTCGGCCGAGCGCTCCAGGGCGACGGCCAGCTGGGCGCGCCGGCTGATGGCGAGCTTGCGGTAGATCCGCGTGATGTGCTGCTCGACGGCGCGCGGCGAAACGCCCAGCCGCGCGGCGATCTGACGGTTCGTCAGTCCGTCCAGGATCATCCGCGCCAGCCGCCGCTCGTGAGCGCTGAGCGGCTCGGTGACGGCGAGGGCTCCGGCCGGGGCGCCGGCGGCCTCCCGGCCCGGGCCGGGGCGCAGCGCCCTGGCCGCCTCCAGGATGTTCTCCAGCTCCCGGATCCTGGTCCGCAGGATCAACCCCTGCTGGACGTAGGGGTCCTGGGCCAGCACGTGCTGCAGTGCCGCGCTGTCGGCGACCTGCAGCAGCAGGGTCTCCCCGGTGCCCTCGGTCCAGCTGCCGCCGTGCAGGAGGATCTCGAAGGCGGCCATCCTTCTCCAGTAGAGGTGGTGTCGGGGCTCGGCGCGGCGCAGCTGGTCCCCGGCGCGCAGCTCACGTTCGATCAGGAACTTCACCGGCCCTTTGAGCGGGGCCGCTTCCAGCGGATCGGTGTCCAGCGGATCGGCGTCCGCCGGGTCGGCGGCCGGCTGCTCCGGCGGGTTCTGGCGGGATGTCGTACGGGCGGTGGTGGTGAGTGCGTCAATCATGGCGTTTTCGTTTCCACCTCGAGCGCTGAGGGCGTAGGGAGGGGTCGAGCCGGTCACGTGGTAGACCGCCGGTGCGCTCGGCGCGGCTCGGCGGCGGATCGCGTTCCACCGGATCGCGCTCTGCCGGGCCGCGGGGAATCCGGGGCCGGATCGCCGCTCGTGCACCGGGTTCTGGCCTCCCGGACCCGGAACACTCTGCCTTCCGTCCGGGCCTCCCGCAAGCGTGGAAATCGCCCGGGACGGAACGGGTGGAGGGCTGGTTCGGACCATCCGGAATACGTGCGGGAATGCGCCCTCGGGTGCGTGGGATTCATGGCACGGCGGAGCGTCCCGCCGCTCCTGGCGGGCCGTCGGCGCAGGTGGTGGGCCAGGCCGCGGCTGTTGCGCGGAATGCGGAAAGGCCGCGCCGGAGCGCGGTGGCGGCCGGGGCGCGGACGGCAACCGGCAATTCTTCCGCCGCGACGGATTTCCACCCGGCGGGGCCGTCCGGTCATCGTTTGGTCGAATCGGATGTGCGACTGCTGAACCGGCCGCATTTGCACGGCCGTTCGCCGGTGCGGCGGTGAACGGCCGTGCGGTGCGCCCGGTTTCAGGCACTGAGGGCGCCGGGGGCGGGTTGGGCGGTCTCCACGAGGCGGGCGAACTCGCGCCAGGCGGCGGCGCATTCGAGGGCGAGCTGGGAGATCCGTTC
>NZ_JBHXEG010000191.1:0-1507 GCF_042724935.1 Kitasatospora sp. NPDC127060 | reverse complement strand
GGGGGGTGCCTCTATGTCCTTCGTCAAGGCTGCGCGGGTCATGCGGGCACGGTTTCGGGGGTGCGGGTTTCGTAGAGGGTGCCGTCTCGGAGCATGGCGAATAGGACGCTGATGCGTTGGCGGGCGAGGCGGAGGAGGGCCTGGGTGTGGGTCTTGCCGCGGTCTCGCTGCCGGTCGTAGTAGGCCCGGGAGTCGGGGTCGTGGAGGGCGGCGAACGCGGAGAGGAACATGGCCCGTTTCAGGAGCCGGTTGCCGGTTCTGGGGGCGTGTTCGCCGTGGATGGAGGATCCGGATGACTTCGTCGCCGGAGCGAGGCCGGCGTAGGAGGCCAGGTGGGCGGCGGTGGGGAAGCTGGTGCCGTCGCCGACGGTGACCAGAAGGGTGGCGGCGGTCCTGACGCCGACTCCGGGCATCGAGGTCAGGACCTTGGAAAGAGGGTGGGCCTCCAGCAGTTCGCCGATCTGGGCTTCGACGGCGCGTCGCTGTTCGTGGACGGCGGCGAGCGAGCGGGCCAGGGAGGGCACCACGACGTCCAGGGTGGTGGTGCCCGGGACGACGACGGTCTGCTCGTCGAGTGCGTCGAAGATCTCGTCGATCAGGCGTTCGGCCATGCGTGGGGCCTTGGGCCGTATCAGGGTGACGAGTCTTCGCCGGCCGGCCTTGCGCAGGGCGGCCGGGGAGCCGTGCTGTTCCAGGAGGTGGGTGACGGCGGGGTGGTCCAGGCGCGGGCCCAGGACGCGTTCGAGGGAGGGGTGGAACTGGGTGAGCAGGCCGCGCAGGCGGTTGCTGGTGCGGGTGGCCTCGGCGGCGAGGTCCTGGTCGAAGCCGGTCAGGACGGTGAGCTGGGCGGCGGTCTCGTCGGCGAGTTCGAGGGCGCGCAGGGTGTGGGGCATGGTGCGGGCGGCGTCCGCGATCACGCGGGCGTCGCGGGCGTCGGTCTTGGCCTCGCCGGGGTAGAGGTCGGCGATGCGGCGCATCGCCAGGCCGGGCAGGTAGGCGACCTCGCAACCGGCGTCACGGGCCACCGCGAGCGGCAGGGCGCCGATCGAGGCGGGCTGGTCGACGATGACCAGGACACGGCCGAACTTGGCGGTGAGTTTGTCGAAGACGGCCCGCAGTTTCGGTTCGCTGTTGGGTAGCCGCTTGTCGAACACGGTCTTTCCCGCTGTGGTCAGGCCGTGACCGTGGTGGTCGCCCTTGCCGACGTCCAAGCCGAGGAAGACCGCGATGTCACTCGTGTCGAACACCGAACCCCCGAGGGTCGTTCATCGTCCCGGCCTCGCCCGTCGGCACCGTTCGCGCGCATCCACGTTACGCAGACCCGGCACCCGTCAGTGGCCGGGCATTGCGCTCGGCCGGGTGCCGGTCAGGCCTCTCATCAGCGGTCACACGGTGCTCCGGGTCCGGTGACACCACCCCCCAGGTCATGCGATCGACAGGGGGCAACAGTCATGCCGGACCCGGAGGCCAGGAGCCCCGTTTCAGGGCCACGAAGAAGGTAACGGGG
>NZ_JBHXEG010000189.1:0-1645 GCF_042724935.1 Kitasatospora sp. NPDC127060 | reverse complement strand
TGGGCCTCGATGGGGTCGCCGAGCCTGGTCCCGGTGCCGTGGGCCTCGACCACGTCGACGTCGGCGGTGGTGAGTCCGGCGTTGGCCAGGGCCTGGCGGATCACCCGCTGCTGCGCGGGGCCGTTCGGCGCGGTGAGGCCGTTGGAGGCGCCGTCCTGGTTGACCGCCGTCCCCCGGACGACCGCGAGGATCTGGTGGCCGTTGCGCCGTGCGTCGGAGAGCCGTTCGACCAGCAGCAGGCCGACGCCCTCGCCCCAGGAGGTGCCGTCCGCCGACGCGGCGAAGGACTTGCAGCGCGCGTCGGCGGCCAGGCCGCGCTGGCGGCTGAACTCTATGAACGACGCCGGGGTGGCCATGACGGTCACGCCGCCGGCGAGGGCGAGGTCGCACTCGCCGTTGCGCAGTGACTGTGCGGCCAGGTGCAGGGCGACCAGCGAGGAGGAGCACGCGGTGTCGACGGTGATGGCCGGGCCCTCCAGGCCGAAGCTGTAGGACAGCCGCCCGGAGGCGACGCTGCCCGCGCTGCCCGTGACGAGCTGGCCCTCGAAGCCCTGTGGCTGCTGTCGCATCAGGCGTGAGCCGTAGTCGTCGTACATGACGCCGGTGAAGACGCCGGTGCGGGAGCCGCGCAGCGCCTCGGGGTCGAGGCCGGCGTGCTCGAAGGCCTCCCAGCCGGTCTCCAGCAGCAGCCGCTGCTGCGGGTCCATCGCCAGCGCCTCGCGCGGGCTGATGCCGAAGAACGCGGGGTCGAAGTCGGCGGCGGCGTCCAGGAATCCGCCCTCCCGCACGTACGACTTGCCGGGCGCGTCCGGGTCCGGGTCGTACAGGGCGTCGACGTCCCAGCCGCGATCGGCGGGGAACCCGGCGATGGCGTCGATGCCCTCGGCGGCCACCCGCCACAGGTCCGCGGGGGACCGTACGTCGCCGGGGTAGCGGCAGGCCATGCCGACGATCGCGATCGGCTCGTCGGCCGCCACGGGAGCGGTCGCGGTGGCCGGGGCCGTCGGAACGGCGGGGTGCTCGGCCCCGGCGGGAGCGGTGAGCAGGAGGTCCGCGAGGTGCCGGCCGATCGCCGAGGTGGTCGGGTGGTCGAAGACCAGGGTCGAGGGCAGGCGTCGGCCGACGGCGCTGCTCAGCCGGTTGCGCAGCTCGACGGCGGTCAGTGAGTCGAAGCCCAGCTCGCTGAACGAGCGGTCGGGGTCCAGCTCGGCACCACCGGAGTGCCCCAGGACGGCGGCGACGTGCCGGGTCACCAACTCGTGGAGGAGTTCTGTCTGTTGCGGTGCCGTGAGGCCGGCGAGCCGCTGTTCCAGGGTGGTTCCACCCGGGTCCGTGGCGGCGGCGACCCGGCGGGGCCTGGCGCGCACGAGCTTGCCGAGCAGGGGCGGCAGGGTGCCCTCGGTGGACTGCCGCTGGAGTGCCGACACATCCAACTCGGCTGTCACCAGTACCGGTTCGGTCGAGGCGAGCGCGGTGTCGAACTGGGCGAGGGCCCGCTCGGCGGACATCCCGCGGAACCCCTGGCGGGCCAGCCGGTCCCGGTCGGTCTCGGTGAGGGTGTTGGTCATGGTGCTGGTGTCGGTCCAGAGTCCCCAGGCGAGGCTGGTGGCGGGGAGTCCTTGGGTGTGGCGGTGGTGGGCGAGGG
>NZ_JBHXEG010000188.1:0-1788 GCF_042724935.1 Kitasatospora sp. NPDC127060 | reverse complement strand
TTCGCCGTAGGTCAGCGTCTCCGGGCCCGCGACCAGCGCGACCGCCTCCGGCGTCGCGGCCGCGCGGGCCTCGAACAGCTCGGGGACCGCGCCGGTCGGCAGCGCGGCGACCGGGCCGTGCCGGCCGGAGAGCAACTGGGCCCGCTCCGCCGGGCCGAGGACCTCGATCGCCCCGATCGGCGCGTCCGGGTCGGTGGCGGCCGCCCGCAGGACCCGGGCCAGGCGCTCGCCCAGGGTGGCGGCGGTGGCGTGGTCGAAGAGGTCGGCGGCGTACTCCACGGCCCCGGTCAGGCCGTTGGCGGCGCCGTCGGCGTCGTGCTGCTCGACGAAGGCGAAGGAGAGGTCGAACTTGGCCAGGTGCTGTTCGAGGACGTACTCCCGGCAGCTGTGGCCGGCGAAGTCGGCGGGGAGGTCCTCGTCGCTGTCCAGGGTCACCATGGTCTGGAACAGCGGGTGACGGGCCGGGAGTCGGGCCGGGTTGAGCTGTTCGACCAGGCGCTCGAAGGGGACGTCCTGGTGGTCGAAGGCGTCCAGGACGGTGCGGCGGACGCGCTCCAGCAGTTCGCGGAAGGTCGGATCGCCCGAGGTGTCGGTGCGCAGCACCACGGTGTTGACGAAGAAGCCGACCAGGTCGTCCAGGGCCTCGTCGGTGCGTCCGGCCACCGCGGTGCCCAGCGGCAGGTCGGTGCCGGCGCCGAGGCGGGTGTAGAGGGTGGCGACGGCGGCCTGCAGCACCATGAACAGGCTGGCGCGCTCCTCGGCCGCCAACCGGGCCAGGGCGGCGTGGAGTTCGGCGTCCAGGCTGAGGACGGCGGAGCCGCCGCGGTGGCTCGGTGCGGACGGTCTCGGCCGGTCGCGGGGGAGGTCCAGCTCCTCCGGGGCCTCGGCCAGGGCGCCCTTCCAGTAGGCGAGTTGGGTGGAGAGCTGGCTCTCCGGGTCGTCCTCGGCGCCGAGCACCTCGCGCTGCCAGAGGGTGTAGTCGGCGTACTGGACGGGCAGCGGCTCCCACTGCGGCGCGGTGTCGGCCAGCCGGGCACGGTAGGCGGCGTCCAGGTCGCGGAAGAGCGGGGGGACGGACCAGGCGTCGCTGGCGATGTGGTGCATCAGCACCAGCAGTACGTGCTCCTGGTCGGAGAGCGAGAACAGGCCGCAGCGGACGGGGAGTTCGGTGGCGAGGTCGAAGACGTGCCGCATCGCCGCGTCCAGCCGGACGGACAGCTCGGCCTCGTCGGCCACCGGCTCCGCCACCACCGCGGCGGACCGGACGGCGGGGCTGTCCGGTTCGGCGATCGACTGCTGCGGCCGGCCGTCGGTGGCCGGGAAGGTGGTGCGCAGCACCTCGTGCCGGGTGAGCACGTCCCGCAGGGCGAGGGTGAGCGCGGCGGTGTCGATCGCGCCGGTCAGCCGGACGGCGAACGGGGTGTTGTAGAGCGCGCTCGGGCCCTCGAGCTGTTCGATGAACCACAGCCGCTGCTGCGCGAACGACAACGGGATCACGGTGTGCCTCCGGCGGGTGACGTGCTGAGTTGGGGACGTGACGGTCGGGCCACCGGGGACGGTCGGTGGCGCGCGTGACCTACGAGGCGCTGCCGGGCCGGCGCATCGGCCGGAGGGCGGGGCGGGCCTTGCGGGCCGCGGGCAGCGCGGTGGAGAGTTCGCCGACCGTGGGGTGGTCGAAGAGGGTGCGGATCGACAGTTCGACGCCGAGGGCGGTGCGGATCCGGCTGACCAGTTTGGTGGCGAGCAGGGAGTGGCCGCCGAGGTCGAAGAAGCCGTCGTCGATGCTGA
>NZ_JBHXEG010000187.1:0-1832 GCF_042724935.1 Kitasatospora sp. NPDC127060 | reverse complement strand
CCACCCCCCAGGTCATGCGATCGACAGGGGGCAACAGTCATGCCGGACCCGGAGGCCAGGAGCCCCGTTTCAGGGCCACGAAGAAGGTAACGGGGCTGGTGACAGCTCCCCCGGGACGGGCCCCTTCGTCCTTCGATGTCAGGTCGTTCGGTGTGAGGTCGGTCGGTCGGCGTCAGGTCGTTCGGTATCAGATCGCGCAGGATCCGTCCGCGCAGGCCTCCCCGGCCGGGGCAACCGGTACCGGCGCCGGGCGGCGCTCACCGATCTCGGCGGCGACCTGCTCCAGCACCTTGCGGAAGGTCTCGGTGTCCTGCCCGCCCTGGACCGCCCACTTGTCCTCGAACACGAAGGTCGGAACGGCACTGATGCCCAGCTCACGGGCCTCCGCCAGCTGGGCGCGGACCTCGGCGGTGCCCTCATCGCCCGCCAGGTAGGCCGTCACCCGCTCGCGGTCCAGGCCCGCCGCCACGGCGACGTCCGCCAGCGCGGCGCGGTCGCCGACGTCCACGCCGTCGGTGAAGTGCGCCTTCAGCAGCGCCTCCTTCAGCCGGCCCTGCGCCTCCGCGCCGTACTCGGCCTCGGCGAGGTGCAGCAGGCGGTGGCCCAGGAAGGTGTTGGCGTGCAGGGCCGCGTCGAAGTCGTACGTGATGCCCTCGGCCAGGCCCAGCTCGGCCACCCGCGCGTCCATCGCGACCGACTGCGGGCCGTAGCGCTCGGCCAGCCAGGCCCGGTGCGGGCTCGCGGTCGCCGGTGCGTCCGGGACCAGCTGGTACGGGCGGTAGACGACCTCGACACCCTCCTTGCCGGGGAAGTCCGCCAGGGCCTGCTCGAAACGGCGCTTGCCGATGTAGCACCAGGGGCAGGCGATGTCGGACCAGATCTCGACCTTCATGTTCGGGGGGCTCCAGGGGCGTGTCGGGGTGGGGTACGAGATAGGTGAACGATGAACCATCTCGGTACATTCCCGGCACTGACGCCGGCCCGGGACCGGCCGGGACCGGGACCGGCCGGGACCGGGACCGGCGGGGATCGTGACCGGCGGGGATCGGGACCGGACCGGCGGGGACCAGGGCCGGCGGGGACCAGGGCCGGCCCTCCGGGAGCGGTCCCGTCGGCTCAGGCTTCGGCGGGCGCCGGGACCACCAGGACCGGGCAGGCCGCGTGGTGCACCGCCGCCGAACTCACCGAACCCAGCAGCAGTCGGGAGAAACCCCCGTTGCCCCGGGTGCCGACCACCAGCGTGTGCTGCCGGGTCGACGCCGCCAGCAGCACCTCGATCACATTGCCCAGCACCACGTGCAGCGACATCTCCCCCGCGTACGGCCGCACCCGCTGCCGCAGCACCGTCGCCACCGCCCGGCGCAGCCCGTCCGCCATGCTCTCGACCAGCGTCTCCACGCTCTCCTGCACCAGCTCCGCCATTCCCGGCGGGTACCCGGTCGGCGCCGGGTTCACCACGGCCAGCACGTACAGCGGCAGCCCGAACAGCTCCGCCTCCGTCATCGCCCGGTCCAGCGCCCACAGCGAGCCGTCCGACCCGTCACACGCCGCCAGCACCCCCGGTGGCCGCCCCGTCGGCGGCCGCCCCAGCACCGACAGCACCACGGGAACCTCCCGCCCCGGGCTCACACCGGCCACCGCACACTCTCCTCACCGCGGACCCACAGCCGCGTAATCATCGCCCGGCTGGTGGAGGGGCCGGCTGGAGCCGCGCCGGGGTGGGGGTGGGGGTTTCTGTTTGGGGGGTGGGCTTTCGGGAGGGTGGGTGACGCCGGGGGCGGTTCCGGGGGTGGGCGCTCCGGGGGCTGGATGATTTTCGGACCGCCGACCCT
>NZ_JBHXEG010000186.1:0-1959 GCF_042724935.1 Kitasatospora sp. NPDC127060 | reverse complement strand
CAACACCCAAACCCATATCTGCACTGGTTTGGTGGGCTGGTTTTTTTTAAAAACCCCCTGCTTGTGGGGTGGGCTCGTACCCGAGGACCGGGTACGAGCACAGCCGAATCGCGTTTCATCCACGGCCCGCGGAGTCCGCGTCCCCGGAGTCGCTGGACGGCATGGAAAAGTGCCGGGCCCGCCGACGAACGGACCCGGCACTGAGCGGGCCGGACCCGCCGACGAACGGACCCGGCCCGCGCTCACGCCCTGGTCTCAGGGGTGACGACCAGGTGCTCGGCGAGGAACCAGACCTGGGTCTCGCCGGTGCGGACGATCTGGGAGACCAGGAGGTCCTGGGTACCGTCGTCGCCGAGCTCCGCCGCGCGGGTGGCGGCGTCGCGGACGTCGGCGAGGATGGTCCCGTGGGCGTCGAGCAGGCGCGAGAGCATCGAGTGCACGTCCTCCGCGCCGTCCGGCGGGCGCGGCAGCCCGGTGATCAGCGCGGCGTGCCGGGGGTCGCCCAACTGCGCCGCCGCCGAGCGTCTGCACCCGTTCGGCGAGCGCGCCGACCAGCTCCAACTGCTCCCGGGCGTGCTCGTCGAAGAGCGGGTGCAGCTGGTACGCGGTCGGCCCGCGCATGCGCCAGTGGCACCTCTTGTACAGCGAGTACAGGAACTGGGTGTCCGCGAGGACGTGGTTGAGCCGCTGGCACGAGTACTGCCGGACGTCGTGGGAGAGCGCGATCGGCAACCGGGTGACGGTGCCGAACTCCTAACTCTCTGCCGCGTGTTGGTGGAGGTGTGGCCGGCTGCTCATGGTGCTCCTGGGAATGGCCGGGTTGTTCGGGGATCAGGCTAGGAACCCGCGGGCCCCCGGCCTGTCCCGACGGCGCACCATCTGCGTTCCTTCCGCGCACCCGCAGAGGAGTTGGGGGCGTGTGATTCGCCCGGCGCACCCAGAACACTCTCGGGCGACACCGGGTGCTCTCCCAGGCAACTGGCCAGTGACAGCCACTCCTAGCGTGAGCCCCATCGCAGCCACCCGCTGACCGAGAGATAGGAAAGACCATGCCGTTCATCACCGTTGGCCAGGAGAACTCCGCCCCCATCGACCTCTACTACGAGGACCACGGCACCGGGCAGCCCGTTGTTCTGATCCACGGATTCCCGCTGAGCGGACACTCCTGGGAGCGGCAGAGCGCCGAGCTGCTGGACGCCGGCTACCGGGTCATCACGTACGACCGGCGCGGCTTCGGTCAGTCCTCGCAGCCGACCACCGGCTACGACTACGACACCTTCGCCGCCGACCTCAACACCGTGCTGGAGACCCTCGACCTGCGGGACGCCGTACTGGTCGGATTCTCGATGGGCACCGGCGAGGTCGCCCGGTACGTGTCCACCTACGGTTCGGCCCGCATTGCCAAGGTCGCCTTCCTCGCCTCCCTGGAGCCGTTCCTGCTGAAGACCGACGACAACCCGGAGGGCGCGGCCCCGAAGGACTTCTTCGACGGCGTCGTCGCCGCCGTGAAGGCCGACCGGTACGCCTACTACACCGCCTTCTACCAGGACTTCTACAACCTGGACGAGAACCTCGGCAGCCGGATCAGCGAGGAGGCCGTCCGCAACAGCTGGGACGTCGCGGCGAGCGGCGGTTCCTTCGCCGCCTCGGCCGCCCCGACCACCTGGTACACGGACTTCCGCGCCGACATCCCGCGCATCGACGTCCCCGCCCTGATCCTGCACGGCACCGGCGACCGCATCCTGCCGGTGGAGAACACCGCCCGGCCGTTCCACCGCGCGCTGCCCTCCGCCGAGTACGTGGAGATCGAGGGCGCGCCGCACGGCCTGCTCTGGACCCACGCCGAGGAGGTCAACACCGCGCTGCTCGCCTTCCTCGCGAAGTGACCCGAACGGCCGCCCTCCCCCGACCGCGGCCGTCCGCCCCGTCGTCGGTACCGCCGTCGCCGGTCCCGGGACC
>NZ_JBHXEG010000185.1:0-2154 GCF_042724935.1 Kitasatospora sp. NPDC127060 | reverse complement strand
GCCTCGCGAAGCGTGGGAGCAAGTAAGCACAGCCTCGCGAAGCGTGGGAGCAAGTAAGCAGCTTTGCCAGTCGGCAACTGCGCTACGGCGGGCGGGCGTTGGGGGTTTCCCCGAGCGCCCGCCCGCCGTTTCGCTAGATGACGGCGCCGGCCTTGACCACGTGCCTGAGGTGCCGTTCCGGGCGGGTCAGCACGGTGAGGTCGGCCAGCGGGTCGCCGTCGACGACCAGCAGGTCGGCGTGGGCGCCCGGGGCGAGGGTGCCGACCTCCCCCGCCAGGCCGAGCAGCCGGGCCGCGGTGGTGGTCGCCGAGCGGAGCACGTCGACGGCCGGCTGGACCTGGGCGCGCAGGGTGAACTCCTCCAGTTGGGCGTGGTGCAGCGGGCCGAGCAGGTCGCTGCCGTAGACCAGGTTGACGCCCGCGCGGTGGGCCCGCTCCAGGGCCTCCAGACCGCGGTCGCGGACCTCGGCGAGCTTGGCCAGCGAGGCCGGCGGCAGGCCGGAGGCGGCACCGAGCCGGGCGGTCCGCTCGTAGGCGACCAGGGTGGGGACCAGGAAGGCGTCCTTCTCCAGCAGCAGGTCCACGGTGGTGTCGTCCAGCAGGTTGCCGTGCTCGACGCAGCGCACGCCGGCCCGCAGGGCGCGGTCGATCGCCCGCGGGTGGTAGGCGTGCACGGTGACGTAGCGGTTGTGGTTCTCCGCCTCCTCGACGGCCGCCCGGATCTCCTCCTCGCTGTACTGGACGGCGGCGATCTCGTCGTGCGGGGAGGCGACGCCGCCGGAGAGCAGCACCTTGAGGTGCCGGGCGCCCTTGCGGAACTCGTCCCGGGCGGCGGCGCGCACCGCGTCCACGCCGTCGGCGATCCGGCCGAAGTGCGGGCGGGCCTCGCAGCAGGGCAGCGAGTCCTCGCCCAGCGGGCGGAGGTCGCCGTGCCCGCCGGTCTGGGACAGCGCCTTGCCGCCGTGCAGCAGGCGGGGGCCGGGCACCAGGCCCTCGGCCAGGGCGCGGGCCATGCCGTGGTCGGCGCCGCCGACGTCGCGGACGGTGGTGAAGCCGCGGCGCAGCATCCGTTCGGCCTCGGCGAGGGCGCGGACGGTGGCGTAGCCGGGCGTCCAGTCGGCGACGTCGCGCAGGTCGAGCGAGGTGACCAGCAGGTGGACGTGGGCGTCGATCAGGCCGGGCAGCACGGTGCCGCCGCGGGCGTCCAGGACCAGGACGCCGTCGGCGGCGGCGGGCGGGCGGCCGGTGCCGGTGGCGGTGATCCGGCCGTCGGCGGCCTCCAGCCAGCCGAGGTCGGTACGGGTGCCGTCCTCGGGGTGGAGCAGGTGGGCGTCGGTGATCAGCAGTCGACTCATGGGTCAGTGCCCTTCGCAGTTCAGTACGGCTCGTATTGAATACGGCTCGTACTGAATACACCATGTATCGTGCTCCTGTGAACCCACCCCCCACCGAACCCGCCGCTCCCCGGCCACCCCGCCGACGGATCCACACCCGGGCCCGACTGCTCGACGCGGCGCGCGAGCTGTTCCTCACCGTCGGCTTCGCGCGGACCAGCATCGAGGACGTCTGCGCCGCCGCCGGCTACACCCGCGGGGCCTTCTACTCGAACTTCGGCAGCAAGGAGGACCTGCTGCTGGCGCTCTTCGACGACCGGGCCGCCGAGCGGATGGCCGAGCTGGAGCGGCTCGCCGCCGCCTGCGAAGGGCTGGCGGCGCACCAGCGGGCCCGGCTGCTGGTCGAGGCGCTGCTGCGGGTCGAGCCCGCGGAGACCGGGTGGATCCTGCTGTTCCTGGAGTTCCGGCTGGCCGCGGCGCGCTCCGAGGCGCTGGCCGAGCAGGTCGCCACGCACGACCGGACGCTGGCCCGGGCCGTGGCGGACGTCCTGGAGCGGGCGCTGCCCGAGCTGGTGCCCCCGGGGGCCGATGCCGGGCAGGCGGCGGCGGTGATGCTGGCGGCACGTGAGGGGCTGCTGGCCCGGACGGCGGCGGGCGGCGCGGTGGCCGAGGAGCTGATGGCGGCGACGGCGGCGGTGCTGTCCGGGCTGCTCGGGCCCTGATCCGGCGCCGACCGGGCGCCGACCGGGCGCTCCGGTGCCCACCGGGCACTCCGGTGCCCACCGGAACGCCGAGGGGCGGCACCCGTGCGGTACGGGTGC
>NZ_JBHXEG010000184.1:0-2374 GCF_042724935.1 Kitasatospora sp. NPDC127060 | reverse complement strand
GTGCCGGCCGGGTGGACGTGCAGGGCGCCGTCCGGGCCGCCGGTCCGCAGTTGCCAGGGGTGCGGGCTGTCGGTGGTCACCCGGAGCCGGTCGCCGGTGCGGCGCACCTGGAAGCGGGCGCTCTCACCGGGGCCGTCGGAGTGCGGGATCACCACGGTGGTCCCGGCGCCGTCGGTGAGGGCGTGCACCCGCAGTTCGACGCCCTCGGCCCAGGCCGAGACCGGGTGCTGGTCGTCCGCGCCGAGCGCGATGACGGAGTCGGGGCGGGCCAGCAGCGGCAGGGTGTGGAAGCCGTGCCGCTCGCGTACCCAGCGCGGGCCGATCAGCTGATCGCCCGTCAGGACGTTGGTCCACGTCCCCTCCGGCACGTAGTACTCGACCGTGCCGTCCTCGGTGAACACCGGAGCCACCAGCAGGTCGTCACCGAGCATGTACTGGCGCTCCAGCGTCCCCGCGGCCGGATCGTCCGGGAACTCCAGCACCATCGCACGCATCACCGGCACCCCGGTGGCGTGCGCCTGCTGGGCCGCACGCTGGAGGTAGGGCGCCAGCCGGTGCTTGAGCAGGGTGAACTCCCGGGTGACCTCCACCGCCTCCTCACCGAACTCCCACGGCACCCGGTAGGACTTGCTGCCGTGCAGCCGGCTGTGCGAGGACAGCAGGCCGAACTGCGTCCAGCGCTTGAACACGGCGGGGGTGGGCGTGCCCTCGAAACCACCGATGTCATGGCTCCAGAACCCGAAACCCGACAAACCCAACGACAGGCCCCCGCGCAGCGACTCCGCCATCGCGTTGAAGTGCGACTCGCAGTCACCGCCCCAGTGCACCGGGAACTGCTGGCCCCCGACGGTGGCGGAACGGGCGAACAGCATCGCCTCCCCCTCACCGCGCTCCTCACGCAGCAGCTCGAACACCGCCCGGTTGTACAACTGGGTGTAGTAGTTGTGCATCCGCTCCGGATCGGAACCGTCGTGCCACACCACATCAGTGGGGATCCGCTCGCCGAAGTCGGTCTTGAAGCAGTCCACGCCGACGTCCAGCAGGGTGCGCAGCTTGCCCGTGTACCAGTCGCGGGCGGCGGGGTTGGTGAAGTCCACCAGGGCCATGCCGGGCTGCCACAGGTCCCACTGCCAGACGCTGCCGTCCGGGCGCCGCACCAGGAAGCCCTCGCGCATGCCCTCGGCGAACAGCTCCGACTTCTGCGCGATGTACGGGTTGATCCACAGGCAGACGCGCAGCCCCTGCTCCTTGAGCCGCGCCAGCATGCCCGCCGGGTCCGGGAACGTGTCCTCGTCCCAGCGGAAGTCGCTCCACTGATATCCGCGCATCCAGAAACAGTCGAAGTGGAAGACGCTGAGCGGGATGCCGCGCTCGGCCATGCCGCCGACGAAGCGGTTGACGGTCGCCTCGTCGTAGTCGGTGGTGAAGGAAGTGGTCAGCCACAGGCCCAACGCCCACGCCGGGGGCAGCGCGGGACGGCCGGTGAGCGCGGTGTACCGCTCCAGGATCTGCTTGGGGGTCGGACCGTGGACGACGAAGTACTCCAGCGACTGGTCCTCGACGCTGAACTGCACCTGGCCCACCGACTCGGAGCCGATCTCGTAGCTGACCCTGCCCGGGTGGTTGACGAAGACGCCGTAACCCCGGTTGGTCAGGTGGAACGGGACGTTCTTGTACGCCTGTTCGCTGCTGGTGCCACCGTCGGCCTGCCAGATATCCACCACCTGGCCGTTGCGCACGAACGGCGTGAACCGCTCCCCCAAGCCGTACACCAACTCGCCGACGCCCAGCGAGAGCTGCCCGAGCATGTGGTGCCGGCCATCGGCGTCGATGACGAAACCCGTCCCCCGCTCCCCCACCGTCGTCAGCACCCGGCCGCCCGCGCTGAACTCCAGCCGCCACGGCTCAGTGGTATCCACCCGCAACATCAGTTCACCGGAGCCCAGTTCCACCACACCGCCGTCACGGCGCACCTTTCCGGCTCCCCACTCCGCGCCGGGCAACGCGAACTCCGGACCAGGCTTGACCGAGCCGGCGTGGTGGGTGACGCGCACCCCGATCACACCCTCCGCCGGGGACCAGCACTCAACAGTCAGCAGCGGGCTGTTGAGCGTGTCACCACGACCACGCACGCGTCTGACCGGCGCGAACAACGTCAACCGGTCCTCACCGGCCCGAACATCGGCGACCTCGCTGGCATAGCGCGCGGTGACACCCGGGCGCATCAGCCAGTAACCGTCGGTGAACTTCATCGGACAGATTCCTCCGTCCGCGCACGATGCGCGGTGATCAGGCCCCGGTACCAGTCATAACTGTCCTTCGGGGTACGAGTCAGAGTGTCGTAGTCGACGCGAACCAGGCCGAAACGCTGCCC
>NZ_JBHXEG010000183.1:0-2557 GCF_042724935.1 Kitasatospora sp. NPDC127060 | reverse complement strand
TGCGCGGTGATCAGGCCCCGGTACCAGTCATAACTGTCCTTCGGGGTACGAGTCAGAGTGTCGTAGTCGACGCGAACCAGGCCGAAACGCTGCCCGTAGCCGCGGGCCCACTCGAAGTTGTCCAGCAGCGACCAGACGTAGTAGCCGCGCACGTCGACCCCGGCCGCGATGGCGTCGGCGACGGCGGCGAGGTGGCCGGCCAGGTAGTCGATCCGCTCGGCGTCGTGGATCCCGCCGTCGGGGGTGACGCTGTCGGCCTCGGCGGAGCCGTTCTCGGTGATCCAGATCGGCGGGAGCTGCGGGTAGCGGTGGTCGAGGTCGCGGAGCAGTTCGGTGAACGCGGACGGGACGACGGGCCAGCCCATGGTGGTGAGCCGGGTGCCGTACGGGTTCGGCTCGGCGACGCCGATGTCCATGGCGGTGCGCAGTTCCGGGTCGGCCTCGCGGTGCGGGGCGGCCTCGACGGTGATCGGCCGGTAGAAGTTGATGCCGACGAAGTCCAGCGGCGTGCCGATCAGTTGCAGGTCTCCCGGCCGGCGCCAGGGGCCGTCGGCCAGGCCCTCCCAGGTCTCGGCCTCGTGCCCGGGGTAGCGGCCGGCGAACAGCGGCTCGGTCCAGACCTCGTTGTGCAGCACCTCGGCGCGGCGCAGGGCGGCGAGGTCCTCGGGCCGGTCGGAGGCGGCGTGCAGGCGGTCGAGGTTGAGCGTGATGCCGATCTCGCGGGCGCCGGCGGCGCGCAGCTCCCGGACGGCCAGTCCGTGGCCGACCATGAGGTGGTGGGCTGCGGCCAGCGCCCCGCGGCCCTCCCGGGCGCCGGGTGCGTGCCGACCCTCGGCGTAGCCGACGAAGGCGGAGCAGAACGGCTCGTTGAAGGTGATCCAGCGCTCGACCCGGTCCCCGTAGCGGTCGGCGGCGACGTTCGCGTACTCGGCGAAGGCCTCGGCCGTCTCCCTGACCCGCCAGCCGCCGCGGTCCTCCAGGGCCTGCGGCAGGTCCCAGTGGTAGAGCGTGGCGGCGGGTGCGATGCCGGCGGCCAGCAGTTCGTCGATCAGCCGGTCGTAGAAGCCCAGGCCCTTCGCGTTGACCGGCCCGCTGCCCTTCGGCAGCAGGCGCGGCCAGGAGATCGAGAAACGATAGCCGTCGACGCCGAGCCCGCGGAGCAGGGCGATGTCCTCGCGGTAGCGGTGGTAGTGGTCGCAGGCGGTGTCGCCGGTGGCACCGCCGAGGGTACGGCCCGGGGTGTGGCTGAAGGTGTCCCAGATGGACGGGCCCCGGCCGTCCTCGTCGTGGGCGCCCTCGATCTGGTAGGCGGCGGTGGCCGCGCCGAAGCGGAAGCCCGGGGGCAGTTCCGGGAAGTCCTGGATAGTCACGTCACCTCATGGGGTCTCGGGCAGTTCGGACACGGGTCGCGGTGGTGCGGTCACCACGTCGGCGTCGGCCCGCGCGCGCAGCCAGGCCGGCTGGACGGGCGGGTTCGAGCCGCAGCCGCCGGCGTGGTCGGCGAACGGCCGCACCGTCAGAGCCGGAGCGGCGGGAACTCGTCGAAGTCCTCCGGAACGGTCGACTCGGGACGGCAGCCGACGAGTTCGTCGATGCCGAAGTCGGTGACGGGCATGGGGCTTCCTCCGGGTGGGGCGAGTGCCGGGTGACGTACCAGGGCAGGGGTGGTGACCCCTGGGACCGCCTCGGTTACGGACGCCGACACGGAACTCGCGTGGAATCCCCATCGGGTGGCTTGGGCTCGGCGATCACGAGTCGAAGCGCCTCGACGCTGACACGGCCCGTACAGATCTGTCAACTACCGTGGAAGACAAGGATTCTGCTTTTGTCCAGCCTCTTGCCCAACTGGTGACGCATCGTTAGTCTCGCCGAAACATTCAAGCGCTTCGACGCTTCGGTGAGGAGGAGCCGGTCCACTATGCGATCCGGGTCGAACCGCAGGATCAGCGATCCCCTCGGCGTCGCCGCAGGGACTGCGCGGCCGACGTCAGCGCACTCTGCCGTCTCCGCCGTCACCGCGCTCTCCTACACGGTCGGCCACCGGATGGCGGTGACGGTCCTCCCCCTGGTACCACTGGTGTCCCTGTACCCGTTCACACAGAAGCACCTGCGTACCGGTGTCCGCACCGGCGCGATCAGGGGCTGAGCAGTCCGCACCGGGCCCCACGGGCCCCACGCACCGGAGCAGTCCCTCCCCGGGCCTCCTCCACCGTACGAACGGGAACACACCTCACCCGAACCGACACGAAGGAACCACAACGATGGTGACACTCGCCGATGTGGCCAGGCACGCCGGCGTCTCGTCCAGCACGGTCAGCTACGCTCTCAGCGGCAAGCGCCCGATCTCCGACGAGACCAGGCTCCGCATCGAACAGGCCGTCACCGACCTCGGGTACCACCCCAACGCGGGTGCCCGCGCCCTCGCCGGAAAGCGCTCCCACATCATCGCCCTGGTCGTGCCACTCAACCCCGAGGTGCACGTGCCCACCATGATGGAGATCGCCATCGCCGCCACGGTCACCGCCCGCGAACACGGCTACGACGTCCTGCTGCTCAC
>NZ_JBHXEG010000182.1:0-2606 GCF_042724935.1 Kitasatospora sp. NPDC127060 | reverse complement strand
CGATCTCGACCGGGTTTCCCTTCAGCGTGACCTGGGTCATGAAAAGTCTCCTACCAGCGGTGTACGACGGGTGACAACGTCGTTGATCCTACTGCCCGCCCAATGGCGCCCACGGCCGGTGACCGAGGAGCGGACGCCCCTGGTCGCCGGCTCCGGGGCGGTGGGGCTGGGCGGTGGCGGGGATGTGCTGTCGGGGCCGTGTGAGGTGTTGGCCGGTGCCCGGTTCCCGGTTCGGGCACGCGGTCGACGAGGCCTATGGCAATTTGAGCCGCCAGCCGCAGTGGCAGCACGTGCAACAGCAGGTCATGGACCGGATCGGCAACCACCCACGTCTGACTCCGTACGTCCGCCAGCCGCACGAGTACTTCGCTGAGGCGTTCAATCACTGGACCGCCAAGACGCTGGACAAATTCACGTACGGCGACCGCGAGGCGGCGCAACTCCTGGAGGAGTACTTTGAACGAGCATTCTGAGCCCTACGAGGTCACCGACTATCCGATGCTCGACGCCAATGGCGTCACCATCTGGCTGAAGTACGGTGGAAGGACCGTGGAGGGGTACTTCTACGACGGGTGGTACAAGTTCGAGCCGGGGGACCCCCGCTACGACGAACTCCTCCCGCAGGCACGGCAGAATCCGCAGGACGTCGAGGAGAGTACGGCCCCGATCTACCCCGAGACCATGGCCATCCTGGACGAGATGCAGCGCAAGACGCGGGAGCGCAACGCAGGCCAGTAGCGGGCCGCCGGCGCGCGGAGCGCGGGCGCCGGGCGGGCTCCGCGCGCGGGTGGGGGCGGTCAGGGGGCGGTGGGGGACCGGGTGGTGAGGCCGGTGACGAGCTGGTCGCGGATGCGGGCAAGGACCTGGGGCCGCGGCGGCCCAGGTCGGGGCGGGCATGACGGCCCAGCCGGAGGCCGGCCGGCCCGCGCGGGGCCCTGCCGCGACAGGCGCTGGGCCCCAGGAGCGGCCTCAGGAGCCGTGGATGCGCTGGCCCGGGGGTCAGGGTCCCCGCCGGGTCGAAACGCCGTTCGGCCCGGCGTACCCGCTCCTACAGCCCCCCGTAGTGCCGCGCCCGGTCCGCGCCCGTCATCCCCGGCACCGCCCTGATCAGGTATCGCTTGCCGGCCGGCTGAACCGTCCAGTTGAACCGCCCGCTCGTACAGCCGCTGGTTGTGCTCCGGCATCCGCGATGACGCCTGCCTGGCCGCTGCCCAGTACCGCCTTGAACAGTTCCCGGTCGCGCTCGCGCGAGGCCGTCACCGGTTCAACCGGTGCCGGTCACCCCCTCCACCTCCCGCACCGTGTCCGTCTGCAGGCCGTGGTGCTGCACCGCTCCGCCGATGCCGCCGGCGCTCAGGGTCCCGCCCACCGACAGGTGCAGGTGGTCCGGCGGCACCGGCGGCACCCGGCCGATCGCCGGCCCCGTGTCCGCCGGCCGCGCCCAGGTGGCGCGGGCCTCCACCACGGCCGGGCCGGGTCCTGGGTGTCGATCGTGATGCCGCTGCGGGGATTTGGTCCGGTCGTAGCCGGAGCGCGACTGCAGCTCGGCTGTGTCCAGGGTCGCGGTGTTTTTGCTCTGTCCGTTGACGGTTGCGGGGGTGCGGTGGCGGCGGTGATGGCCACTGTCCGCTGCACGTCGGGTGCCGTGCCGGGGCGCTGCACTGGGCGGGGAGTGGCGTTGACCAGGTGGCCGAAGTCGCCGCGGGGGTGTTCCAGGCGCTCGCCGGTGAGGGTTGCGCCGTCGTTCGGGGCGGGCAGTTCGGTGGCGTCCGTGCCTGGTCCGGCGGCATGGGCGTGGGCGGGTGGTGGTGTTCCGGTCGCCGGCGCCGGCGCTGTCGATCAGGGTGCGGTGGGACGGGTTTGGCCTGTTCGTCACGGGGCTGTTCCGGTCAGTCGTCACGTGAGGGGGGTCGTTGTGCCGCGGTCGTCTCGCGGTCGTCTCGCGGTTGTCCTGCGGTTGTCCTGCGGTTGTGTGCCGTGCCGTTACGCCCTCCGGGGGGGGCTTCTGTGCTGGTTGGTGCTGCTGTTCGTGCAGCCGTCGCAGGGTGTTGAGTGTGGACTTCCCGTACCGGCTTTGGTGGCGGGGCTGGTTCGGGGGGGATGTGGGTCGCTGCTTCGGCCGCCTCCCGTAGTAGCGCGTGCCGCGTTCCGGGCACGCCGGCTTGCTGCGGATCGCGGCTGAGGTCCAGCAGGACCCGGGGTGGGTTTGAAGGTGTGGATGTGTGGGGTGACGGCGAACAGTGTCCGGTACACCCGCGGGCCCTCCTGCCCGTCCAGGGCCCACCGGTTGGAGTCCAGCGGCCGCGTCCGTGCCGCCGGCACCGGGTCCTCGTGCGGACGGCCCGTCACCGGGTCACCTGGCCCAGCCGGCGCTCGATGTCCCTGAGTTCGGCCACCGAGTACTCCCACATCCGCCGCTGGTGGGCGGGCGCGTCCGCGGGGATGTGGGCGGAGGCGGCCCGCGCCTGCGCCAGCAGCGCCTGCCGGGCTCCCGGCATCCGGGCCGCCCGCGGGCTGGTCTCGCTCAAGTCCCGTAGTACGTAGGCGAGTTTGTAGGCGTAGACGTGCGGGGTGGCGGTGAACAGGATCCGGTAGACCCGTAGTCC
>NZ_JBHXEG010000181.1:0-2661 GCF_042724935.1 Kitasatospora sp. NPDC127060 | reverse complement strand
CCTCCAGGTGGCCGAACCCGGCATCGACGACAGCTTCTTCGACCTCGGCGGGCACTCCCTGCTCGCCACCAAGCTGGTCAGCCGGATCCGCACCGGGCTCGGCGCCGAGCTGCCGATCCGCGTCCTCTTCGACACCCCGACCGTCGCCGCGCTGGTCCAGCACCTCGGCCAGGACCACACCCCGGTGCGCGCCGGGCTGACCGCCCGGGAGCGCCCCGAGCGGGTGCCGCTCTCGTACGCCCAGCAACGCCTGTGGTTCATCGACCAGTTCGAGGGCCCCAGCGCTCTCTACAACACCCCCTTCGCGATCCGGCTGACCGGCGCCGTGGACACCACCGCCCTGGCCGAGGCACTGAAGGACGTGGCCACCCGGCACGAGGTGCTGCGCACGCTCTTCCCGACCGCCGACGGCCAGCCGCACCAGCTGGTCGCCGTGGACGCCGCGCCCAACCTGACAGTCACCCGCGCGGCCGACGAGGCCGAGCTGACCGCCCTGCTGGACCGGGCCATCGGCCACGCCTTCGACCTGGCCATCGAACTCCCGCTCCAGGCCCAGCTGTTCTCGCTGCCGCAGGACCAGCACGTGCTGCTGGTGCTGCTGCACCACATCGCCAGCGACGGCTGGTCCGTCGCCCCGCTCTTCCGCGACCTGGACGAGGCCTACCGGGGCCGCACCACCGGCGGCGCCCCCGACTGGCCACCGCTGCCGGTGCAGTACGCCGACTACACCCTCTGGCAACGCGAGGTGCTCGGCACCGAGGACGACCCGGACAGCCTGATCGGGCGGCAACTCGCCTTCTGGCAGCAGTCCCTGGCCGAAGCCCCGGAGGAGCTGGCCCTCCCCTACGACCGCCCGCGCCCCACCACCCCCAGCCACCGGGGCGAGCTGGTCGAGTTCACCGTGGACGCCGAACTGCACCTCCGGCTCACCGAGTTGGCCAACGCCACCCGCGCCAGCCTGTTCATGGTGCTGCAGGCCGCCGTCGCCACCCTCTACACCCGCCTCGGCGCCGGCACCGACCTGCCCCTCGGCACCCCCGTCGCCGGACGCACCGACGAGGCCCTGAACGACCTGGTCGGCTTCTTCGTCAACACCCTCGTCCTGCGCACCGACACCACCGGCAACCCCAGCTTCCGCGAACTCCTCGACCGCGTCCGCCGCACCGACCTGGACGCCTTCGACCACCAGGACATCCCCTTCGAGCGCCTGGTCGAACAGCTCAACCCCACCCGCGTCCCCGCCCGCCACCCGCTCTTCCAGACCGTCATCGCCCTGGACAACCAGGGGACGGCGCCGCGCACCTTCGGCGAACTGAGCTGCAGCGAGCTGGAGTTCGACCTCAGTGTGGCCAAGTTCGACCTCTCCTTCGGGTTCTCCGAAGCAAGCGGACGCACCGAGCCGACCGGGCTCTCCGGCGCGATCGAGTACGCGGCCGACCTCTTCGACCACGCCACCGTCGCCACCCTCGCCGAGCGCCTGCTGCGCGTCCTGGACACCGCCGCCACCGACCCCGACGCCCCGATCGGGGACATCGACATCCTCAGCCCCGCCGAGCGGGAGCAGCTGCTGACCGGCTGGAGCGGCCCGGTCGCGACGCTGCCGACGGCGGCGGTGCCCCGGCTGTTCGAGGCCCGGGCCGCCGCCATGCCGGAGGCCGTCGCCCTGGTGGCGGGCTCGGAGACGCTGAGCTACGCCGAACTCAACGCCCGCGCCAACGGATTGGCGCTGCGCCTGGTCGCGGCGGGCGTCACGGCCGAGACCCCGGTGGCGGTGCTGCTGGAGCGCTCCCCCGCGCTGGTGGTCAGCCTGCTGGGCATCCTCAAGGCCGGCGGCAGCTACGTCCCGCTCGACAGCGCCCAGCCCCAGGAGCGCCTGCGGGCCGTTCTCGCCGACGCGGGCGCCACGCTCGCCGTCACCGACACCGAGCACCCCGCCTTGGCCGGGCTGACCACCCTCCGGGTCGGCACGGAGACCGCCGACAACCTCGAACTCGACGTCAGTGCAGATCAGTTGGCGTACGTGATGCACACCTCCGGCTCGACCGGCAGGCCCAAGGGCATCGGCGTCACCCACCGCTCCGTGATCGACCTCGCCCTCGGCGGAGCCTTCTCCGGCGGCGGCCACGCACGCGTGCTGGTGCACTCCCCGACCGCTTTCGACGCCTCCACCTACGAGCTCTGGGCCCCGCTGCTCTCCGGCGGCAGCCTCGTGCTCGCCCCGCCCGGGCGTCTGGGCGTCACCGAACTCGCGGCCACCATCGACCAGGGCGCGGTGACCGCCGCCTGGCTCACCGCCGGCCTGTTCAACGTCATGGCCACCGAGGATCCGGGCGCCTTCGCCGGCCTCCGCGAGGTGTGGACCGGCGGTGACGTGGTCTCCCCCGCCGCCGTCCGCCGGGTGCTGACCACCTGCCCCGGCCTCACCGTGGTCGACGGCTACGGGCCCACCGAGACCACCACCTTCGCCACCCGCCACCGGATGGCCACCGCCGGCGAGGTGCCCACCGCCGTCCCGATCGGCCGCCCGCTGCCCAACACCCGGGCGTACGTGCTGGACGACACCCTCCAGCCGGTCCCGGTGGGCGTCCCGGGTGAGCTGTACATCGCGGGCGCGGGTCTGGCCCGGGGCTACGCCGGCCGGCCGGCCCTCACCGCCGAGCG
>NZ_JBHXEG010000180.1:0-3168 GCF_042724935.1 Kitasatospora sp. NPDC127060 | reverse complement strand
GGACTACGGGTCTACCGGATCCTGTTCACCGCCACCCCGCACGTCTACGCCTACAAACTCGCCTACGTACTACGGGACTTGAGCGAGACCAGCCCCCGGGCAGCCCGAATGCCAGGCGCCCGGCAGACCCTGCTCGCACAAGCACGGGCCGCGTCCACCCACATCCCCACGGACGCGCCCGCCCACCAGCAGCGAATGTGGGAGTACTCGGTGGCCGAACTCAGAGACATCGAGCGCCGGCTCGGCCAGGCGAACCGATGACAGGCCATCCACACGAGGACCCGGCGCCAACCGCACGAGGACGACTCCCGAACTCCAACCAATGAACCCCACACGAACAAGAAGATTCTTGCGGTCAGACCAGCCAACGAGCTGACGAGACTTCAGTTTTGGTACGCGGCAACGGTCACGTCCGCCCCGGCCCGGACCGGGGGTGCCGCGGTCAGCGGGCCAGGCGGCCCAGGAGGGCGGAGGCCGCGGCGATGCCCGCCAGGGTGGCGGCGGCCAGGACGGCGAAGTCCAGGGGCAGGTGGGAGGGGGTGCCGATGAGCAGGCCGCGCAGGGCGTCGACCTGGTAGCTGAGCGGGTTGGCCTTGCTGACGGCCTGCAGCCAGCCCGGCATGAGGTCCACCGGGTAGAGGGCGTTGGAGCCGAAGAACAGCGGCATGGTGATCGCCTGGCCGATGCCCATCAGGCGGTCACGGGTGAGGACGATCCCGGCGATGGCCATCGAGAGGCAGGAGAAGAACGCCGAGCCGAGCAGCACCGCGACCACCACCCCGAGCAGGCGCAGCGGGTTCCAGGTCATCGCGACGCCCAGCACGGCGGCGATCAGCACCACGACGACGGCCTGCAGGACGGCCTTGACGCCGGCGGCGAAGGCCTTGCCGGTGACCAGGGCGGCGCGCGGGGTGGGGGTGACCAGGAGTTTGGTGAGGACTCCGGAGTCCCGCTCCCAGATGATCATGATGCCGTAGAAGATCGCGATGAACATCGCGGACTGGGCGATGATGCCCGGTGCCAGGTAGTCCAGGTAGGGGATGCCGCCGGTGGGTATCGCCTTGAGCCGGGTGAAGGTCTCGCCGAAGATCAGCAGCCACAGGGCGGGCTGGACGGCGCGGGTGTACAGCTCGGTGCGGTCGTGGCGCAGCTTCTGCAGTTCCACGGCGCACATCGCGCCGACCCGGGCGGGTACCAGGCGCCAGCCGGTGCGGGCGCGCGGGGGCACCAGCAGCAGGTCGAGGTCGGGGGCGGTCTCGGTGGCGCTCGCGGTCGCGGTGGCACTCGCGGCCGTGTCGGCGGTCCCGTTCGCGGCCGTGTCGGCCGTCGTGTCGGCGGTCCCGTTCGCGGCCGTGTCGGCCGTCGTGTCGGCGGTCCCGTTCGCGGTCGCGGTCACGTCGGTGGTCGCGTTCGTGGTCGCGTTCGCGGGGGCGTTCGCGGGGGGCTCAGCCGACGCGGCTGGCCGTGCGGCGGGTACGGCGGACATCGCCGAAGTCTCCTTCCGTGGCGTCGGCCAGGTCGCGGCCGGCGAAGTGGCGGAACACGTCGTCCAGGGTGGGTTCGTCCCGGCCTTCCCGGCGTACCCGGTCCTTGAGTTCGGCGGGGGTGCCCAGAGCCCGGATGCGGCCGCGGTCCATCAGGGCGATGCGCTCGCAGTGGCGGTCGGCCTCGTCCATGTAGTGGGTGGTGACCAGGACGGTCATGCCGGTGGCCCGGCGCACGGCGTCCACGCGCTCCCACACGCCGGTGCGGGCGATCGGGTCCAGGCCGATGGTGGGTTCGTCCAGGACCAGCAGGCGCGGGGCGCTGACCAGGGCCTGGGCGAGTTCGAGGCGGCGCACCATGCCGCCGGAGTAGGTGGCGGCCATCCGGTCGGCGGCGTCGGTGAGGTCGACGGCCGCCAGGGCCTGGGCGACGCGGCGGGCGCGTTCGGCGCGGGGCACGTCGAAGACCCGGGCGAACAGGGCGACGTTCTCGCGTCCGGTCAGCCCGGCGTCGGCGGACAGTTGCTGGGGCACGTAGCCGAGCAGGCGGCGCACCTCCATGGGGCGGCGGGCGGCGTCGTGGCCGAAGACGCGCACCATGCCGGCGCCGGCCGGCAGCAGGGTGGTGATCGCGCGGATCGCGGTGGTCTTGCCCGCGCCGTTGGGCCCGAGCAGGCCGAACACCTCGCCGGTGCGCACGGTCAGGTCGATGCCGTCCACGGCCCGGGTGGTCTTGCCGCGGCCGTGGGTGAAGCTGTACTCCAGGCCCTGGCACACCACGGCCTGCTCCTCGCCGGCCACACCGCCGGCCACACCGCCGGTCACGCCGCTCGCCGCAACACCGCTGGTCACGCTTCCTCCTCGGGCAGGGTGCGCAGGCCCTCGGCGACCTTCCGCAGGGCGGGCAGGGCGGCGGCCAGCGCGGCCCGGTCCCCCTCGGGCAGGCCGGCGACCAGCTCGCCCATCAGGGCGCGGCGGTGCGAGCGCCAGGCCTCGATGCGCTGCTCGGCGGCCTCGGTCGCGTACAGCAGGGCGGCGCGCCGGTCGGCGGGATCCGGCTCGCGGCGCAGCAGGTCCTGCGCGACGAGCTGGTTGACCAGGGTGGAGACGGAGTTGCCGGCCAGGCACAGTTCCTCGGCGGCCGCGGAGACCCGCAGGCCGGGGGTGTCGGTCACCAGGCGCAGCAGTTCCACCTGGGCGCCGCGCAGGCGGGGCTGTTCCAGGCGGCGGCGCAGGCGGCGGCGCAGCAGGCGCTGGATGCCGACGAGGAGGGCGGAGAAGTCGTCGGCGAGGGCGGTGCCGGGGTGGTCGGGGGCTCGGGTGGTCACCTCCCCATTTTAGCTCTCAGTGAGAGGTATGTGTCGAGGGGGCGGGGAGGGTGGGGGCGGACGGGGGTGGGGCCAACTCGGTTCGTGTTCGGCGGACTTGGGTGCCGCCGGGGAACGTCTCCGCACCGGCCGCGGCCGTGGCGACCCGGCGGGCGGGACCGTTGCGGTGGGCGACTCGCCCCGCCCGGTCGCCGCCGCCCGCGAGGGCCTCGGCCGCACCGCCACCGCCACCGCCGTCGACATGAAGCCTCTCTGCACCACCGGCAGGACCAGCTGACCGGCCCGTGCCGTCCACGCCGTTCGCGCGACGGTACGGCGCGGACGAGCAGCGGGAAGGGCCCGGCCGGTACGGCCGC
>NZ_JBHXEG010000179.1:0-3231 GCF_042724935.1 Kitasatospora sp. NPDC127060 | reverse complement strand
ATCCTGGCTGGTGCGGGTGCTGTCCGGTACGACGGGCGAGGACCAGGTGGCGGTCCGCGAGGACGGCGCCTTCGGCCGCCGACTGGTGCGCGCCGCCTCCGACGCCGCTACCGCGCCCTCCGTTGAGCAGTGGCGGGCTCCGGGCTCCGTACTGGTCACCGGCGGCACCGGAGCGCTGGGCGCCCAGGTCGCCCGCTGGCTGGCCGGCCGAGGCGCCGGGCAACTGGTGCTCACCAGCCGGCGCGGCCTCGACGCCCCCGGCGCCCGTGAACTGGCCGCCGAACTGGAGCAGTCGGGCACGGCGGTGACGGTGGCGGCGTGCGATGTCGCCGATCGGGAGTCCTTGGCGGCCCTGCTGGCCGAGCACCCGGTCAGCGCGGTGTTCCACACGGCGGGCGTCCTGGACGACGGCGTGGTCGAGTCGCTGACCGAGGAGCGGCTGGTCCGGGTGCTGCGTCCGAAGGCCGACGCGGCCGATCATCTCGACGAGCTGACCAGGGACTCGGGCCTCTCGGCGTTCGTGCTCTTCTCCTCCGTCGCCGGTTCGGTCGGCGGCGCCGGGCAGGGCAACTACGCGGCGGCCAACGCCCACCTGGACGCCCTGGCCGAGCGCCGCCGCGCCCAGGGACTCCCCGCCACCTCCATCGCCTGGGGCCCCTGGGCAGCCGTCGGCATGGCGGCCGACCCGGCCGTCGAGGCCCGGATGCGGCTCGCCGGAATGTCGCCACTGCGCCCCGACACCGCGTTCTCCGTGCTCGAACGGCTCCTGGTCGACGGGAGGCCCACGGCGACGGTCATCGACATCGACTGGGAACGGTTCGCGCCCGGCTTCACCTCGGCCCGTCCGAGCCCGCTGCTCGACGCGATCCCCGAGGCCGTGCGCACCGCGCCGCAGGACGGCCCGGCCGGCTCCGGCTTCGCCGAGCGCCTGGCCGCCCTGCCGGCGGCCGAGCGGGCGGAAGCCGTACTCGACCTGGTGCGCACCCACGTCGCCGGAGTGCTCGGACACGGTACGGCCGGGCGCATCGACGCCGAACAGGCCTTCAAGGACCTGGGGTTCGACTCGCTGACGGCGGTCGAACTGCGCAACCGGCTCGGCGCGGCCACCGGCCTCGCCCTGCCCGCCACCCTGGTCTTCGACCACCCGGCGCCGTCCGCGCTCGCGGACCACCTGCTCGGCGAACTCACCGGCGGCCCGGGGGACACCGATCCGGAGGAGGCGAGGATCCGACAGGCGCTCGCCACCCTGCCGTTCTCCCGGATCCGGGAGGCCGGACTCGTCGACGTGCTGCTGAGGCTCGCCGGCCTCGAAGAGACGTCCTCGGCGCCGGCCGAGGACGCACCGGCCGCCATCGACGAGATGGACGCCGACGCGCTGATTCAGCTGGCCCTGGGCAACAACGGATCCTGAGTGATCCGCGGGAAAGTGTGGAACTGAGAAATGGTTGCATCGAACGACAAGCTGCTGGAAGCGCTGCGGACCTCGCTCAAGGAGACCGAGCGGCTGCGGGAACAGAACCGCCGTCTCGCCGACGCCTCCCGTGAGCCCATCGCGATCGTAGCGATGAGCTGCCGCTTCCCCGGCGGCGCGGACGACCCCCAGAAGCTGTGGGAGCTGCTCGTCGCGGGCCGTGACGCCGTGTCGCCCTTCCCGACCGACCGCGGCTGGGACCTGGACGCCCTGTTCGACGAGGACCCGGAGCGCGCCGGATCCTCGTACGTCCGCGAGGGCGCGTTCCTCCACGAGGCGGGAGAGTTCGACGCGGGTTTCTTCGGGATCTCGCCGCGTGAGGCGCTGGCCATGGACCCGCAGCAGCGGCTGCTGCTGGAGACCGCGTGGGAGGCCTTCGAGCGGGCCGGTGTCGACCCGTCGGCCGTGCGCGGCAGCCGTACCGGCGTCTTCGTCGGCTCCAACGGCGGCGACTACGGCACCGTCCTGGTCGCCGGGCCGGAGGAGGTCGACGGCTACCTCGCCACCGGCAACGCCGGCAGCGTGCTGTCCGGCCGGATCTCCTACGCCCTCGGCCTGGAGGGCCCGGCCGTCACGGTCGACACCGCCTGCTCCTCCTCCCTGGTGGCCCTCCACCTGGCCGCGCAGGCGCTGCGCAAGGAGGAGTGCTCGCTCGCCCTGGCCGGCGGGGTCACCGTGATGGCCAGTCCGACGACCTTCACCGAGTTCTCCCGGCAGCGCGGCCTCGCCTCGGACGGCCGCTGCAAGCCGTTCGCCGCGGCGGCGGACGGCACCGGCTGGGGTGAGGGCGTGGGCCTGCTCCTGCTGGAGCGGCTTTCGGACGCGCGGCGCAACGGGCACCGGGTGCTGGCGGTGATCCGTGGCTCGGCCGTCAACCAGGACGGCGCGTCCAACGGTCTGACCGCCCCCAACGGCCCCTCCCAGCAGCGGGTGATCGGCCAGGCGCTGTCCGACGCCCGGCTCGCGCCCGAGCAGGTCGACGCCGTCGAGGCGCACGGCACCGGCACCATGCTGGGCGATCCGATCGAGGCGCAGGCGCTGCTCGCCACCTACGGGCGGGAGCGTCCCGAGGACCGCCCGCTGTGGCTCGGTTCGATCAAGTCGAACATCGGGCACACCCAGGCCGCGGCCGGCGTGGCGGGCGTCATCAAGATGGTGCTGGCGATGCGCAACGGTCTGCTGCCCAAGACCCTGCACGTGGACGAGCCCACGCCCCAGGTCGACTGGTCCGCGGGCGCGGTGTCGCTGCTGACCGAGGCGCGGCCCTGGGAGGCCACGGGCGAGCCCCGCCGGGCGGCGGTGTCCTCGTTCGGCATGAGCGGCACCAACGCGCACGTCATTCTGGAGGAGGCCGAGCCGTCCGAACCGTCCGAGCCGGTGGACCGGGCCCCGGTCCCGGCCGAGGCGGTGCTGCCGTGGGTCCTCTCCGCGAAGTCCGCCGAGGCACTGCGCGCCCAGGCCCGCGAACTGGCTGCCTTCCTCGGGGTCGTCCCCGGCCCGGCGCTCGCCGACGCGGCCTTCTCGCTCGCCACCACGCGCGCCCGCTTCGAGCACCGCGCCGTGGTCGTCGCCGCCGAACGGGACGGTGTCCGCGAGGCACTGTCGGCCCTCGCCGCGGGCGAGCCGGCCGGCCGGCTCGTCGAGGGCCGGGCGCCCCACGCCGTGAAGCCGGTGTTCGTGTTCCCGGGGCAGGGGGCGCAGTGGGTCGGGATGGCGGTGGAGCTGGCGCGGGTGTCGCCGGTGTTCGCGGCGCGGTTGGC
>NZ_JBHXEG010000178.1:0-3332 GCF_042724935.1 Kitasatospora sp. NPDC127060 | reverse complement strand
CGCTCGGCGGTGAGGGCCGGCCGGCCGGCGTAGCCCCGGGCCAGACCCGCGCCCGCGATGTACAGCTCACCCGGGACGCCCACCGGGACCGGCTGCAACCCGCCGTCCAGCACGTACGCCCGGGTGTTCGCCATCGGGCGCCCGATCGGCACCACGTCCGGTACGGACTCCGCTGTGGGCAGGGCGAGTTGGGTCGCGCAGAGGGTGATCTCGGTCGGGCCGTAGAGCACCCGGACCCCGATGCCCGGCACGGCCGCCAGCACCTTGCGGACGGCGGGCGCCGAGACCACGTCCCCGCCGGTCAGCACCTCGCGCACCCCGGCGAAGACACCGGGCTCCTCCTCCGCGATGACGCGGAACAGTCCGGCGGTGACGTGGACGTGGGTGAGCCGGTGGGCCCGGACCAGGGCGCCGATCGCGGCGGCGTCCAGGTCGCCCTCGGGGGCGACGACCACCTGCCCGCCGGAGAGCAGCGGCGCCCAGAGTTCGTAGGTGGAGGCGTCGAAGGCGTGCGGGGCGTGGAACAGCACCCGCAGACCGTCGGGGTGCTGCCAGCACGGGTCCGAGGCGAGCTGGACGACGTCCCGGTGGGTGATGGCGATGCCCTTGGGCAGGCCGGTGGAGCCGGAGGTGAACATCACGTAGGCGAGCTGTTCCGGGTGTAGCGGCGGACGCTGGGCGCGCTTCCTGCGCGGGCCGTCGAAGCCGAAGGAGTCCGGGGCGAGCGGCAGCACGGGGCAGGGGGCGTCGGCGGCCAGCGGGTGGTCCCGGTGGGCCCGGTCGACCAGGACGAGTGCCGCCCCGGTCTCGGCGGTGATCTGCCGCAGCCGCTCGGCCGGGTGCCGGTCGTCCAGCGGGACGTAGCTGCCGCCGGCCTTGAGCACGGCCAGCAGGGCGACCACCAGCTCGGCGGAGCGGTCCATCAGCAGGACCACCGGGGTGTCGGCGCCGATGCCGGTGTCGGCGAGGTGGGCGGCCAGGTGCTCGGCCCGGGAGTCCAGTTCGGCGTAGCTCAGCGTCCCGGTGTCGGCGACCACGGCGGGCGCGTCGGGGGTGGCGGTGGCCCGGGCCTCGAACAGCTCGGGCAGGGTGGCGTCCGGGACGGGCACGGCGGGGCCGTTCCAGCCGGTGAGCAGCTGCTCGCGCTCGGCCGGGGCGAGCAGGTCGATGCCGCCGATCGGGGCGTCCGGGTCGGCCGCGACGGCGCTCAGCACCCGCAGCAGCCGCTCGGCCAGGGTGGCGGCGGTGGCGTGGTCGAAGAGGTCGGTCGCGTACTCCAGTGCCACCGTCAGGCCGGCCCGGGAGCCCTGCTCGGTGGACTCGGTGGACTCGGTGAAGCGGAAGGACAGGTCGAACTTGGCCACGTCCAGCTGGAAGGGGTGTTCGGCGCAGGCCAGGTCACCGAAGGCGGTGGGCACCGCCGCGCGGCTCTCCAGGGCGATGAGGGTCTGGAAGAGCGGGTGGCGGGCGGGGACGCGGGTGGGGTTGAGCTGTTCGACCAGGCGCTCGAAGGGGATGTCCTGGTGGTCGAAGGCGTCCAGGTCGGTGCGGCGGACGCGGTCCAGCAGTTCGCGGAAGCTGGGGTTGCCGGTGGTGTCGGTGCGCAGGACGAGGGTGTTGACGAAGAAGCCGACCAGGTCGTCCAGGGCCTCGTCGGTGCGTCCGGCGACGGGGGTGCCGAGGGGCAGGTCGGTGCCGGCGCCGAGGCGGGTGTAGAGGGTGGCGACGGCGGCCTGCAGCACCATGAACAGGCTGGCGTGCTGGGTGGCGGCCAACTTGCCGAGTGCGGCGTGGAGTTCGGTGTCGACGGTGGCCTCCGTCAGGCCGCCCCGGTGGCTGGGGACGGCCGGGCGCGGGCGGTCGTAGGGGAGGGCCAGCTCCTCCGGGGCGTCGGCCAGGGCCTGCTGCCAGTGGGCGAGTTGCTCGGTCAGCAGGGCGGTGGGCCGCTCCTGGTCGCCGAGGAGTTCGCGCTGCCAGAGGGCGTAGTCGGCGTACTGCACCGGCAGCGGTGGCCAGTCGGGGGCGCCGCCGGTGGTGCGGGCCCGGTAGGCCTCGCCCAGGTCGCGGAAGAGCGGGGCGACGGACCAGCCGTCGCCGGCGATGTGGTGCAGCAGCACCAGCAGCACGTGCTCGTCGTGCGGCAGCGAGAACAGGGTGGCCCGGACGGGGAGTTCGGTGGCGAGGTCGAAGACCCGGCCGCCGGCCTCGGCCAGCGCGGTCCGCAGCTCCGTCTCGGTGGCCACCGGCACGGCGTGCAGCGGGAGTTCGGGGGCCTCCGTGACCAGCTGGTGGGGCTGGCCGTCGGTGGTCGGGACGAGGGTGCGCAGCACCTCGTGCCGGGTGGCCACGTCCTTCAGTGCCCGCTCCAGGGCGGGGCGGTCGACCGCGCCGGTCAGCCGGACCGCGACGGGCGTGTTGTAGAGGGCGCTCGGGCCCTCGAACTGCTCGATGAACCAGAGGCGTTGCTGGGCGGGAGAGAGTGGGACGAGGGCGGGCCGGTCGGCCGGTCGCAGGGCCGGGCGGGCCGCACCGGAGGCGGGCAGGGCGGCGGCCAGCGCGGCGACGGTCGGGTGGTCGAAGAGGACGCGGATCGGCAGCTCGGCGCCGAGCGCGGTGCGGATCCGGCTGACCAGCTTGGTGGCGAGCAGGGAGTGCCCGCCGAGGTCGAAGAAGCTGTCGTCGATGCCGGGTTCGGCCACCTGGAGGACGTCGGCGAAGAGTTCGCACAGCGCGCGCTCGGTGGCGTTGCGGGGCGCCCGGCCGGTCCTGGTGGCGGTGTAGTCGGGGGCGGGCAGGGCGCGTCGGTCGACCTTGCCGTTGGGGGTGACGGGTAGGGCGTCCAGGACGACGACCGCGGCTGGGACCATGTAGCCGGGCAGGCGGTCGGTGGCGAAGGTGCGCAGCTCCGTCGGGGTGGCGTCGCCGGTGACGTAGGCGACCAGGCGCTTGTCGCCGGGCTGGTCCTGGCGGACTGTCGCGACGATCTGGCGGACGGCCGGGTGGGCGGCGAACGCGCTCTCGACCTCGGCGAGTTCGATCCGGAAGCCGCGGATCTTGACCTGGTCGTCCGCTCGACCGACGAATTCCAGTTCGCCCGTGGTGGTCCAGCGGGCGAGGTCGCCGGTGCGGTACATCCGGTCGCCGGGCTCGCCGTACGGGCAGGCGACGAAGCGCTCGGCGGTCAGGGCCGGGCGGCCGGCGTAGCCCCGGGCGAGGCCGTTCCCGGCGAGGTACAGTTCGCCGGTGACCCCGGCCGGGACGGGCTGCAACCCGTCGTCCAGCACATAGGCCCGGGTGTTGGGCAGCGGGCGGCCGATCGGGACGGTGTCCGG
>NZ_JBHXEG010000177.1:0-3351 GCF_042724935.1 Kitasatospora sp. NPDC127060 | reverse complement strand
CTGGGGTCGGTGGAGGTGGGGCGGATCTCGCGGGGCGGGATGCTGCCGTTGTCCACCGAGGAAGGTCTGGCACTCTTCGACGCCGGCCTCACCCACGACCACCCCGTGCTGGTGCCCGCCCGCATCGACCTTCCCGCCCTCCGGGTACAGGCCCGCGAGGAGGGGCTGCCGCCCCTGCTCCACGACCTCGTGCCCGCGGCGCCGAAGCGCGGCTCCCGGGACGCCTCGCCCGCGGCCGATCTGACCGACCCGCTCGCCCTGGTCCGTACCCATGCGGCCGCGGTCCTCGGGTACGCCGGGCCCGACCAGGTCGATGCCGACCGGAAGTTCCTGGAGATGGGCTTCGACTCGCTGACCTCCGTGCGCCTGCGCAACCGGCTGAACACGGCGGCCGGGCTCACGCTCAGCGCCATGGCGGTCTTCGACCACCCGACGCCCCGGCTCCTGGCCGACCACCTCCGGGGTGAACTGACCGTGCCGGAGGTGCCGGTGGCGGCGGAGCCCACGGGCGCCATCGGTCTGCTCTACCGGCAGGCCTGCGCCGACGGCAAGGTGGAGGAGGCCACCGATCTGCTGATGGTGGCCTCCCGGCTGCGGCCGTCCTTCCCGGTCGCCTCGGTGGGCGCCACCCGGCAGCTCCTGGAACCGGCCCGCCTCGCGGAGGGCCCCACGGAGGGACCTGTCGAGGGCCTCGTGGCATCGGCACTGGTCTGCCTGCCCTCGCTGACGGCCATGTCCAGCCCGCACCAGTACGCCCGCTTCGCGGCAGGTTTCGGACAGCGGCGCGCGGTGTCCGCGCTGCCCCTGCCCGGCTACCTCCAGGGCGAGGAACTGCCGGACAGTGCCGAGGCGATCGTCGAACTCGTCGCCCGGTCGGTGCTGCGCGACGCCGACGGCACGCCGTTCGCGCTGGTCGGCTACTCCTCCGGCGGCTGGCTGGCACACGAGGTCGCCGCCCGTCTGGAACGGCTCGGCAGCCCGGCCGCGGGGCTGGTCCTGCTCGACACCTTCCTGCCGGGCGAGGCCGCCGATCCCGCCTTCCGCGGCGACATGGTCAAGGCCATGTTCGACCGGGAGGAGGAGTACGGCTGGACCACGGACGCCCGACTCACCGCCATGGGCGGCTACTTCAGGCACTTCCACGGCTGGACGCCCGAGGTGGTCTCGACCCCGACCCTGCTCGTACGGGCGGAGCAGTCGCTGGGCGGTCGGCGGGCCTCCTGGCCGCTGACGCACACCCCCGTGGACGTCGACGGAGACCACTTCACCATGCTGGAGGCCGCCGCCGGCACCGCTGCCGACGCGGTGGACGACTGGCTGCGGACCGTGCAGCCGGAGCACAGCACCGAGGGAAAGACGACCCAGCAGTGAGCATACGTACCGAATCCGACCCGACTCCCCGTCAGGGCCTCGGCCCCGAGGTGTGGAAAGCCGCCACGGTGGTGATCCTGGGGTCGACCATGTCCTTCCTGGACTCGACGATCGTCAACGTCGCCCTCAAGGCGCTGGGGTCCGGCCTCGACGCCCAACTCGACACCATCCAGTGGGTGGTGACGGCCTACCTGCTCGCGGTCGCCGCGGCGATCCCGGTCTCCGGCTGGGCGGCCCGGCGCTACGGGGCCCGGCGCACCTACGTGGCCGCGGTGGTCGTCTTCACGGTCGCCTCCCTCCTGTGCGCCGCAGCCCAGACCTCCGGGCAGCTCATCGCCCTCCGGGCCCTGCAGGGGCTCGGCGGCGGTCTGATCATGCCGGTCGGGCAGATCATCCTCGCCAGGGCGGCCGGACCGATGAACCTCCCGCGGGTGATGGCGGTCGTCGGAGTGCCCATCGTGCTCGCCCCCGTCTTCGGACCGTTCGCGGGCGGCCTCCTGCTCCACTACGCGGACTGGCGGTGGATCTTCCTCGTCAACCTGCCGGTGGGAGCCGTGGCCGTGCTGTGCGCACTGCGCCTGCTCCGCGCCGACGGCCCGCAGGACTCGGCCCCGCTCGACCCGCTCGGCCTCCTGGCCGTCTCCGGCAGCATGGTCGCCCTGACCTACGGGTTCGGCGAGAGCGGCCGGCACACCTCGGCCGTCGCGCTGCTCGCGATCGCCGTCGGCGCGGTGCTGCTGGCGCTGTTCGTCGTCCGGACCCTCCGGACCGCGCACCCGCTCTTCGACATCGGGCTCTACCGCGATCCGGTCTTCCGGGCGGCCTCGCTCACCACGGTCTTCCTGTCCATGGGCATGTACGCCGGCATGGTGCTGATGCCGCTCTACTTCCAGAGCGTGCGCGCTGCGGACCCGGTCACCACCGGTGTGCTGCTGCTGCCGTCCAGCGCGGGCGCCGCCGCGGCCACCTGGCTCTCCGGGCGGGTCGTCGAACGGCTCGGCGGCGGCCGCACCGCGTTCCTCGGGGCGGCGCTGAGCCTCGCCGCGGCGGTGCCGTTCGTCCTGGTCGGGGCGGACACGCCGTACGCGGTGGTCGGCACGGCCATGCTGCTCTCCGGCTTCGGGGCCGGACTGTCCGTGATGCCGGCCATGACCTCGGCCTTCCGGGCCGTCGACCCGCGCAAGATCAGCGACGCCTCGCCGCAGATCAACATGCTGCAGCGGCTCGGGGGTTCGATCGCGACGGCGGTGTTCGTGGCCGTCCTGCAGAACGGCCTGGACGAGGCGGGGGACAGCGCGGACAGCAGGATGTCGGCGTTCACCACCACCTTCTGGTGGTCGCTGGCCGCAGCGGCGCTCGCCGCGCTGACCGCCCTGACCCTGGCCCGCGCCCAGCGGCGCGGGCCCGCCCCGGTCAAGGCCGAACCGGACGTGCGGGAGACCGTTCCCCAGCCGCGCGCCTGACCGTCGACCGGCCGCCGCTGCCCGGGAGGCAGCGGCGGCCCGGTTCCCCGACCCACTTGGAACCCGTCAGAAGGCCGAGGCCTGACATGTCACTCACCGTGCCGATCCGCGTCGACGAGCGGCAGGACGAACTCTCCGAACTCGACCGGTCCCTCATCCGGATGATCCGGCGCCGTGCCGAACTGGTCGGCGAGATCGAGGAACTCCGCCGGGCCGCCGGTCTGCCCCGGACCGAACTCACCAAGGAGAACCGGATGTTGAAGGAGTACCAGAGCGGCCTCGGCCGGCCTGGCGTCCAACTCGCCCTGCTGCTGCTCGAACTCGCCCGCCGCCGGCCGTAGCCGTAGGGCGTACCCAAGCACCTCAGTCGCACCAATCCGATGGGAAGCACCACATGACCGAGATCTCGGCCATCCTCGACACGATCCTCAGCTCCGACGCCACGTCGGCGGACTTCGCGGCGATCAAGCTCCCCGAGTCCTACCGGGCGGTCACGCTCCACAAGGACGAGGCGCAG
>NZ_JBHXEG010000176.1:0-3849 GCF_042724935.1 Kitasatospora sp. NPDC127060 | reverse complement strand
CCGCGTCGAACGCGCCCGCGAACACCGGGAACGCCCCGTACAACTCCCGGCCCATCCCCAGCCGCTGGGACCCCTGACCGGTGAACAGGAACACCGTCCTGCCGGAGCTCGCGGTCGCGCGGTCCGGGAGGGCGGCCAGCCCCGCCAGGAACTCCTCGCGCGTGGTCGCGGTGACGGCGGCCCGCTGCTCGAACAGCGGCGCCAGGGTGAGCGAGTGGGCGATGTCCGCCACGGCCAGCTCCGGGTTGGCCTCGACGTGGGCCCGCAGCTGCTCGGCCCGCACGCGCAAGGCCTCGGGGGTCTTCGCGGAGAGGATCCACGGCACCGCCGACGGCCGGGGCCCGGTCGGCTCGGCGGGCTCGCTCGACTCCTCGCCCTGCGGCGCCTGTTCGAGGATCAGGTGGGCGTTGGTGCCGCTGACGCCGAAGGCGGAGACGCCGGCCCGGCGGGGCGTGTCGGTGCTCGGCCACGGGTTGGCCTCGGCCAGCAGCCGGACGGCACCGGCCGACCAGTCCACGTGCGGGGTCGGCTCGTCGACGTGCAGGGTGCGCGGCAGCACGCCGTTCCGCATCGCCAGGACCATCTTGATCACGCCGGCGACACCGGCCGCGGCCTGGGTGTGCCCGATGTTCGACTTCACCGAGCCGAGCCACAGCGGCCGCTCCTCGGACCGCCCGCGGCCGTAGGTGGCGAGCAGTGCCTGGGCCTCGATCGGGTCACCGAGCCTGGTGCCGGTGCCGTGCGCCTCGACCGCGTCGATCTGGTCGGCGGTCAGCCGCGCGTTGGCGAGCGCCTGCCGGATGACGCGCTGCTGGGCGGGGCCGTTGGGGGCGGTCAGCCCGTTGGAGGCACCGTCCTGGTTGACGGCCGAGCCACGGATCACGGCCAGCACCGGGTGCCCGTTGCGCTTGGCGTCGGAGAGCCGCTCCAGCAGGAGCAGGCCCGCGCCCTCGCCCCAGCCGGTGCCGTCCGCCGCGGCGGCGAACGGCTTGCAGCGGCCGTCCGAGGCGAGCCCGCGCTGGCGGCTGAACTCGACGAAGACGCGCGGGGTGGACATCACCGTGACACCGCCGGCCAGCGCCAGGGTGCACTCGCCGCGGCGCAGCGCCTCGGCGGCCAGGTGCAGGGAGACCAGGGAGGCGGAGCAGGCGGTGTCCACCGTGACGGCCGGCCCTTCGAGGCCGAGCACGTAGGAGAGGCGGCCGGACAGGACGCTCGCGGCGTTGCCGGTGCCGATGTAGCCCTCCAGGCCCTCCTCGGGCGGCTGCCCGCCGAACAGGGAACCGTAGTCCTGGCCGTTGGTGCCCATGAACACGCCGGTGCGGCTCTCGCGAAGGGCCGCCGGGTCGAGGCCCGCGCCTTCGAGGGTCTCCCAGGCCACTTCGAGCATCACCCGCTGCTGCGGGTCCATGGCGCGCGCCTCGCGGGGGCTGATGCCGAAGAAGGCGGGGTCGAAGTCGGCTGCCCCGTCGAGGAATCCGCCCTCACGGACGTAGCTGGTGCCGGCCTTGTCCGGGTCGGGGTCATAGAGCGCGGCGAGGTCCCAGCCGCGGTCCTCGGGGAACGGGACGAGGGTGTCGGTTCCCGTCGCCAGCATGTCCCACATCTGCTCGGCCGAGCGCACGCCGCCGGGGAAGCGGCAGCCGATGCCGACGATCGCGATCGGCTCGTGGCTGCGGTCCTCGGTGTCCCGCAGGCGCCGGTTGGCGTCGTCCAGGTCGGCCGTGACCCGCTTGAGGTACTGGAGAAGCTTCTGTTCGTTGCTCATGTTCAGCGGGTTCCGTACTTCTGGTCGATGTAGGCGAAGAGGTCGTCCGCGCTGTCCAGCGCGGGGCTCTCGGAGGATTCGTCGGTTTCGGGGGACCCATCGGGTCCATGGGGCCCGGCGGCGGCGCGCGCGACCGCGAGGAGGGCCTCCAGGCGGCCCACCACCTCGGGGCCGAGGTCCGCGCCGTCGAGGCGGGGCAGTGCGCTCTCCAGCCGGCCGAGGTCGGCCAGCACCCGGGTGACGGCGGTGCCGCCGAGTTCGCCGTCCAGGAACCTGGCCAGCGCCTGCGGGCTCGGGTGGTCGAACACGACGGTCGCGGGAAGCGCGAGACCGGTCGCGGCGCCGAGGACGTTGCGCAGGTCGACCGCCATCAGGGAGTCGAAGCCGAGGTCACGGAACGGCCGGGTGGCGTCCACCTTGTCCGCGCTGCCGTGGCCGAGCACCGCGGCCGCCTGACTGCGGACCAGGTCGAGCAGCGCCGGCAGCCGGTCCTCGTCGGGCAGGGTCGCGAGCGCCTCGCGCGGCCCCGGACCGTCCGCGGCCCGTGGTGCCGCCTCGGGTATCGCGGACAGCAGGGGGCTCGGCCGTACGGCGGTGAACCCCGGGGCGAAGCGCCCCCAGTCGATGTCGACGACCGCCAGGCAGGCGTCGCCGTGGTCGAGTGCCTGCTGCAGCCCGTCGAGGGCGCGTGCGGGTGCCATGGCGCGCACGCCGTGCCGGCTGAGCCGCTCGCTCACGGCCGCCTCCCCGGCGGCCATGCCGCCGCCGTCCCAGGCGCCCCAGGCGATCGCGGTCGCGGGCAGCCCGTCGGCGCGGCGCTGCTCGGCGAAGGCGTCGAGGAATGCGTTGGCGGCGGCGTAGTTGGCCTGGCCGGAGCCTCCGACCGCACCGGAGAAGGAGGAGTAGAGCACGAACGCGCTCAGCTCCTGGGTCAGGGTCAGCTCGTGCAGGTTGCGGGTCGCCTCCACCTTGGGCCGCAGCACGGTGGCGAGTCGGTCGGGGGTGAGCGCCGTCAGGACGCCGTCGTCGAGCACGCCCGCCGTGTGCATCACCGCGGTGAGCGGGAACTCCTCCGGGACGGTCGCGAGCAGGGCGGCGAGCTGGTCGCGGTCGGCCACGTCGCAGGCCGCGACGGTGACCCGGGTGCCCCGCTCCTCCAGTTCCGCCGTGAGCGCACGGGCCCCGGCGGCCTCGGCGCCCCGACGGCTGGTCAGCAGCAGGTGTTCGGCACCGAGGTCGGCGAGTCGACGGGCGAGGTGCCCACCGAGCGCCCCGGTGCCGCCGGTGATCAGGACCGTACCGGACGGCCGCCACTCGGTGACCGGCGCGGCCGCCCGCTGGGCGCGCACCAGCCTGCGGACGTACAGACCGTCCCCGCGTACGGCCAGTTGGTCCTCGCCGCCCGAGCCGGCGAGTGCGCCGCACAGCCGGGCCAGCGAGACCTCATCGAAGGTCGGCGGCACGTCGATCAGCCCGCCCCAGCGGTCCGGGGCCTCCAGCGCCGCCGCCCGGCCCAGCCCCCAGACCTGAGCCTGCGCCGGGTCGGCGAGCCGCTCGGCCGGGCCGACAGCCACGGCACCCCGGGTCGCGCACCACAGCGGTGCGTCGATCCCCGCGTCGCCGAGCGCCTGCTGCAGGAGCAGCACGCCGGTGAGACCGGACTCGCCGGCGGCCGACGGCAGCCGCAGGACTCCGGACAACTCCTTTCCCTCGCCGATGACTTCGCGCAGCCGTACGGCCAGGTCCCGGCGGGTCCGGGCCGCGTCGGCCAGGTCCGCGCCGATCACCGTGGCGCCGCGGTCCGCCAGGGCGGCGCCCACTGCGTCGCGGTCGGCCCCGAGCACGAGCCACGTGCCGTCGAGCGTGACGGCCCCGGGGTCGCCGACGGCCCGCCAGACGGCCTTGTACTGCAGATCGGCCGAGGACGGGGCGGCCGACTCGGCCGAGCCCGCCGCGAGGGCCGTTCGGGGCCAGAGACGCTCGCGTTGGAAGGGGTACGTGGGCAGGTCGACCCGGTGCGCGCCCGAACCCTGGTACACGGCCGGCCAGTCGACGGTGACGCCCCAGCAGTGCAGGGCGCC
>NZ_JBHXEG010000175.1:0-3981 GCF_042724935.1 Kitasatospora sp. NPDC127060 | reverse complement strand
ACGCCCGCCGCCGGGACAGCGCCAAGAGCGCCCTCATCACCCTCGTCGAACACGCCCTCCTCGCCCGACTCCGCTGACCACCACAGCCACGGCCCGGAGGCGAGCACGGGAACCGATCGGCCCCGGTGAACCGTCACACTGACGGGTCGCCGGGGCGGCGGTGCTTTACCGGCCGGTGTCCTCCCGGGGCCGCGCGCAAGACCCGTGTATAAGCAGCGGATAACAGTTCGGTAGGCATTTTGTGATCAACAATGACGCAGCGTGGCGAATCAGCGTCACTCAGCGCCAGATCACCACGGATTTGCTCCGGCATGTCGTTGATTGTCCGTATTGTTCCGGCACGGGTGCCATGCGGCGGCTGTTTGTCCCCCATCCCTGCACGTGCTGAAATTCCAGCTACCCCTGAACATCCCGCGTCGGCCGTCCGGTGCCGGGCCAGGGCCCCGGGGGTAGCGCTGGATTGATCCATGGCCGGCTAGTCGGCCGAGAGGTAGTTGTCGAGTGAGGCGTAAGCAGCAACCCGCCCCGCAGCGGCGCTCCGAGCCCCGCCAGAGCGCGCCGAACGGCAGCGCCGCGGAACAGGCCGGATTCTCCGCGTTCACTCCCACCGAGGAGCGCGCCCAGGCCACCCCGGCCCCCAAGCCCCAGACGGCGGGCAAGGAACCGCGCCCCGGCGCCGGTTCGGCGGGCTCACCGGGTGACGGCGTCGCCAGTCGGTACGACTTCCTCCGCCCGCGCAACTGGCGCGTGCCGACCCGACTGATCGCGATCCTGCTGATCCCCGTGATCATCAGTCTCGTCTTCGGCGGTCTGCGAGTGAACACCTCGGTCGACGGCTACATCAAGGCCTCCCGCGCCGAGAAGACCGCCGAGCTCGCCAAGGCGGCGACCGAACTCGCCGAGGCGCTCGAGAACGAGCGCGACAAGACCCTGATACCGCTGATCACCGGGCAGGACCCCAACAACGAGGTCGCCAAGCGCCGCGCCGACACCGACGCGGCGATGAAGGCCTACAACACCGCGTACGACGCGTCCGACAAGTCCGGCGAGCTGCCGCGCCGCCACGAGGCCTTCCAGAGCCTGGTGGGCGACCTGCCGCACCTGCGCCAGGTCGCATACGGCAAGGAGCTGTTCGCCAGCGCCACCGCGAACGCCTACTCGGCGATGTTCGCGCCGCTGCTGGCCTACGACAACTCGGTCGGCAACGGCTCCGCCAACGCCACCAGCAAGGGCCGCGCGATCTACGCGATGTCGCTGGCCAAGGCCTCCGCCTCGACCCAGCGCTCGCTCATGCTGAGCCTGCTGGTCGGCATCTCGCAGGGCGTGACCACGCGCTACGAGAACCAGGACATGACCCAGCAGATCCTGGTCGCCGAGAAGCTGGAGCAGGTCTCCCTCTCCGAGTTCAACACCGGTGCCGACCCCGGCGACGCCAAGAAGTACGGCGACGCCCAGGTCGCGCTGGCCACCGCCCAGGACCGCTCGGCCTACAAGATGCCGAACGGCAGCGCGCCCACCATGCAGGGCCTGCTGTCCCTGGCCGGCAACTACGCCGAGGCCGCCGCCGCCGGCCAGCAGAAGGGCAAGGCCGCGGCCGACGCCGCGTACGCCGAGGCCAAGAACTCCGGTCTGACCCCGGACAACTGGAACCAGGCCGCCGGAACCCACATCCAGGCCCTGCGGAACACCGAACTCGCGCTGCTGGACGACGTCCTCACGCAGTCCCGCGACCTCAAGGACAACGCGCTCTACGACGCCATCCTCAACACGGTCATCGTCGTCGCCGCACTGATCCTGGCCGGCCTGCTCACCGGCTACGTCGCCCGCTCGATGATCCTCGGCATGCGCACCCTGCGCAGCGCCGCCCTGGAGATCGCCGACCACCGCCTGCCGGACCTGGTCGAGAAGCTCTCCAAGACCGACCCCGACCGGGTCGACACCTCGGTCAGCGCGATCCCGCTGCACGGCAAGGACGAGATCGGCGAAGTCGCCCGGGCCTTCGACCAGGTCCACCAGCAGGCCGTGGCGCTCGCCGCCGAGCAGGCGCTGCTGCGAGGCAACGTCAACGCGATCTTCACCAACCTCTCGCGCCGCAGCCAGGGCCTGATCCAGCGCCAGCTGGCGCTGATCACCGACCTGGAGAACAACGAGGCCGACCCGGACCAGCTGGAGAACCTCTTCAAGCTGGACCACCTGGCCACCCGTATGCGCCGCAACGGTGAGAACCTGCTCGTCCTCGCGGGCGAGGAGGCCGGCCGCCGCTGGAACACCCCGGTCCCGCTGGTCGACGTGCTGCGCGCCGCCGCCTCCGAGGTGGAGCAGTACGAGCGCGTCGAGCTGTCCGGCATCCCGGAGGTCGAGGTCGTCGGCGCCGCCGTGACCGACCTCGTCCACCTGCTCGCCGAGCTGCTGGAGAACGCCACCTCGTTCTCCAGCCCGCAGACCCGGGTGCTGGTCAACGCGACCCGCCTGCCGGACGGCCGCGTCCTGGTCGAGATCCACGACAAGGGCATCGGCCTCACCGCCGACGACTTCGCCGAGATCAACGAGAAGCTTGCCGAGCCGCCCACGGTCGACGCCACCATCTCCCGCCGCATGGGCCTCTTCGTGGTCGGCCGGCTCTCCCAGCGGCACGACATCCGCGTCCAGCTCCGCCCGTCCGGCGAGTCGGCCGGCACCACCTCGCTGGTCATGCTCCCGCCGTTCGTCACCCGCTCCGCGGCCGTGCCGGAGCCGGACGAGGAGCAGTTCACCGTCTCCCGGATCTTCGCCGAGCAGGAGCCGGCCGCCGAGTGGGCGCCGGACAACCGCAGCGCGGCCGAGCTGGGCTTCGACGACCACCTCACCGGCATCGGCAACGCCGGCTCCTCCGGCTTCAGCCCGGCCCTGGAGGCCGTCCAGCGCTCCCAGCGCCTCGACCAGGTCCGCCGCGCGGCCCTGGAGAGCGCCCCGGAGTCGCCGGTGGTGGACGCCGAGGTCGAGGAGGACTACCAGCAGGGCTACGACCAGTACGCCCCGCAGCAGCAGGGCTACCAGCAGGGCGCCTACGCCGACGACCGCTACGGCAACGACGACCAGTACGGCTACCAGCAGGGCGGCTACCAGCAGGACGAGTACGCCCAGGACGGCTACGGCCAGTACCCGCAGCAGGGTTACGACCAGACCGCCTACGCCGACGACCGCTACGGCAACGACGACCAGTACGGCTACCAGCAGGACGGCTACCAGCAGGACGAGTACGCCGGCCAGTACGGCCACCAGGCCGAGGAGGCCCCGGCCGGCCACCCGTACGCCCCGGAGCCGCCCGCCCTGCCCGCCGCCGAGCCCACCCCCACCCTGCCGTCCGGGCTGCCCCAGCGCCGCCCCGGCCAGCAGCTGGCGGGCGGCAACCTGGGCGGTGCCCCGGCCGTCAGCAGCAGCCCGACCGGCGAGAGCCCGAACTGGTTCGCCGGCGCCAAGGACACCTCGGCGCCCGTCGAGACCCGCGGCCACGACGTGTCCGCCCTGGGCGGATACGGCCCGACCGGCCCGACCGCCTCCCCCTGGCAGTCGCCGAACGACGGTGACTGGCAGCGCGCCGAGCAGCTGCGCGAGCCCTCGTCCGCCGGCACCACCGGGGCCGGACTGCCCCGGCGGGTGCCCAAGCAGAACCTGGTGCCCGGCAACGCCAAGCCCACCCCGCAGGACGGGCCGCAGGTCTCCCGCAGCCCCGAGGAGGTCCGTGGCCGCCTCACCAACCTGCGCCGCGGTGTGGAACAGGGCCGCAGCGCCGGCAACACCGGAAGCTTCCGGATCGACCCCGATCAGGTAGACCAGTCCGGCAACGGACAGAACCGGAGCACCGATCTCTTCGGCGGCTCGAACCACCAGGAGCGTTGAGTTGACTCAGATGAGCCAGGCCGCACAGAACCTGAACTGGCTGATCACCAATTTCGTGGACAACACCCCCGGGGTGTCCCACACCGTGGTGGTCTCCGCGGA
>NZ_JBHXEG010000174.1:0-4148 GCF_042724935.1 Kitasatospora sp. NPDC127060 | reverse complement strand
CACACCCTCCCGGTCAGTGGTGTGGTCGTCCGCGAAACGACGGTCACCCGTCGCGTCCGGCACGTACTTCACACAGACGACGATCCTCAAGCTCACGGCCTTGTCTCCTGTACTGGTCTCGTCCGGCGGCTGCGACGTGCAAGCGGGTGCGAACACGCCACGCACCCGCTCCGGGCAGCGAGTTTCCCGTGCCGGTCCGGAACTTCCTGGCAGCATACTCGCCGGTAGTCCAGTGGTCACTACTGGCCAGTAGCTTAGGGCGGAGGGCGCGCGCCGCCGCTTGCGCCCATCCTGCCCCAGCCGGAGGCCGGGTCCACCTCGCGGGGCGGCGCGAACCGACGGCAAACAGATAACAGCTGACAGCGAACAGATTTCATCATCTGTTCGCTGTCAGCTGTTATCCGTCAGCCGTTTCACCGCCGACCCGTCACCCCTCAGCCGCTCCCCACGGATCACACCGCCTGGCCGAGCGCCGCGATCACATCCGCCTTGCGCGGCATCCCCGCCGCCCGGCGCACCACCCGGCCCGCCGCGTCCAGCACCAGGACGGTCGGCGTCCGCAACACCTCCAGCCGGCGGACCAGCTCCAGCTGGGCCTCGGCGTCCAGCTCGACGTGCGCGACCCCGTCGACCATCTCCGCCACCTCGGCCAGCACCCGTCGGGTAGCCCGGCACGGTTGGCAGAAAGCGGTGGAGAACTGCACCAGAGTCGCCCGCTCACCGAGCGGCCCGCCCAGCTCCGCCTCCGACAGTCGTACCGCCCCGTCCTTGGTGCGCACCCTCAGCCTCCCGTCACGCCCGGTCCTCGACAGCCCGGACCCGGTCGCCGCCGCCAACACGACGAGGCACACCACCAGTCCGGTCATCCCTCCAGTCTGCGACAGCACGGCCGGGCTCCGAAAGGGTGGTCGACCTGCCGACACCAGCCCCGTACGATCGGCGGGTGGACTCCGACCGCCCCTCCCCGCCGCTGCTGACCGTCCGTCGCGTCGTCGACCTGGGGCTGGCCACCACCGCCCGCTGTCGCTGACGCGCCCCACCACAGCCGTCCGTCGCGACCCTCCCGGAGCCCCCTTGCAGACCGACCCTCGCGGTCACCGCTTCGCCGCCGCGCTCACCACCCTGGTGCTGGCCGCCGCCCTGATCACCGGCAGCGGCCTGCTGCTGGCCGCCCAGGCCCTGGTGTTCGTGCTCGGCGCGGCCGGCGGCCCCCGACTGTCCCCGTACGGCTGGCTGTTCCACACCTTCGTCGCACCCCGCCTGGCGCCGCCCACCGCGACCACGGACGAGCGCCCGCTGCGCTTCACCCAGGGCGGCGGGGCGGTGTTCGCCACCGTGGCCGCCCTCGGCTACTTCACCGGGGTCCTCTGGCTCGGCCTGCTGGCCGGCGCCTTCGCCCTGGCCGCTGCCTTCCTGAACGCCGCCTTCGGCTACTGCCTGGGCTCCGAGATCTACCCGATCGTCCGCCGCGCCCAGGGCCGGCTCGGCGCCGGGGCCTGAGCTCCGACGGATCGCCGAGGGCCGGGCAACGGAAAGGTTCCGCCCCGGGTTCATCACGGACATCACACCGTGAATATTCGCTTGACCGCACGGCTCAGGTGACAGCAGGCACTCGTTCGGGGGATCATCTCCGTGTATCACCCGTGACCGCCGCGGCGTGCCGTGCTCCGGTCGGCTCCCACGCACGGCTCGGGTACCCGCCGTACCGGGCCCCGGCCCGTGGAAGTCAGGACTGACCGTGGCAGAGTTCGTCTACCCGCCGGTGATCGGCGCCGCACTCACCGCTTTCCGTGCGCTCGACGTGCGGATCAAGATCGTCGGCGCCGAGCACATCCCCGCCAGGGGCGGAGCGGTGCTGGTCAGCAACCACATCAGCTACCTGGACTTCCTCTTCGCCGGCCTCGGCGCCTACCGCGGCGGGAAGCGCAAGACCCGCTTCATGGCCAAGGACGACGTCTTCCGGCACAGCATCTCCGGCCCGCTGATGCGCGGCATGAAGCACATCCCGGTCGACCGCACCGACGGCCAGCCCGCCTACGAGGCCGCCGTCCGCGCCCTGCGGGCCGGCGAGGTCGTCGGGGTCTTCCCCGAGGCGACCATCAGCCGCTCGTTCATGCTGAAGAAGTTCAAGACCGGCGCCGCCCGGATGGCCGCCGACTCCGGCACCCCGCTGCTGCCCGTCATCCTCTGGGGCACCCAGCAACTCTGGACCAAGGGCCGCCCGAAGACCCTCACCAAGCGCCACGTCCCGGTGACGATCATGATTGGCGAACCGATTCACCTGGAGCCGGGCGACAAGCCCGTCATGGTCACCAGAAAGCTGCGCGCCGCCATGAGCGAGATGCTCGACCGAGCCCAGCGCGAGTACCCCGGCAAGCCGTCCGGCCCGGACGACTCCTGGTGGCTGCCCGCCCAGCTCGGCGGCACCGCGCCCACCCTGGAGGTCGCCGAGGCCGAGGACGAGGCGGAAGCCGCCGCCAAGGCCGAGCGCCGCGCCGCCCGGGACTGACCCACCCCGCCGCACCCCACCCACCCCGTCTACTCCGTGTGACCGAGCGAATGCGATCCGTCGCGTGTCGCCCCGGCCGCCGACACACCCCGTCTGACACAGTGACAGCTCGTTCCAGGGCCTTCCTCCTGGATGCGTCCTGCGTCCCTCCCACATCGGAGTCGGGCACACGTCGGAGCGGTCGGAAAGGTCGAAGACGGAGATGACACGGATCACCGGCACACGGCAGTCCCCCACCAGCAGCAAAGCCCGCACCCGAGCAACCGCCGGTGCGGGCCTCCTGCTTGTGGGCACCCTGCTCACCGGGTGCGGGGCCGAACCCGGCGACATCCCGCTCTCCGAGATTCGCCCGGAATCACCCACCGCCTCGCCCGACCCCAGCCCGTCCGCGGCCCCCGGCGTCGTCGGCGCCGCGAACGCCGAGGCCCACAACGGACTGATCGTCAGCCGGGCCTACACCGACGCCACCCGGTCCACCAGCGCCATCGTCACCCTCGGGCCCGACGGCGCCGGCCAGCACCAGATCACCCAGCCGCCCGAGCGCGCCCGCGACGACCGCCCCGACTGGTCCCCCGACGGCACTGCCATCGCCTTCGACCGCACCGACCCCCTGACCGGCTCGGCCCGCCTCTGGACGGTCTCCGCCGACGGCGACAACGCCCATCGGATCAGCCAGCTGTGCGACAGCGGCAGTGCCACCGCCGACTGCGCCAACGAGGACGAACGCGCCCCCGCCTTCTCCCCGGACGGCAGGCAACTCGCCTTCAGCCGCTCCTGGGGGGCCCTGGACCAGGCCCACAACAACCAGGTCCAGTACTCGGACCTCTATCTGATGAGCCCCGACGGCACCAGCGTCCAACGGCTCACCTTCCTCACCAACGACAAGCCCTACTCCGGTGCCATCAGCAATCCCAGCTGGTCCCCGGACGGCAAGCAGCTCACCTTCGAGTACCGCACCAGCGCCACCGCACAGCCCGCCAACAGCCGCGCCATCTACGTCGTCGGCGCGGACGGCACCGGCCTGCGCCAGCTCACCCCCTGGGAACTGCGCGCCGGCGACCGCGCGGCCTGGTCCCCCGACGGCACTCAGATCCTCTTCACCACCTACCCGGCCGGGCCCGACAACGCCCCCGGCGGCGGCATCTACACCGTCCACCCCGACGGCACCGCCATCGGCGCACTCACCCCCGCCCCTTCCACCGCCTTCTACGGCTCGGCCTCCTACGCGCCCGACGGCAAGTCCATCGTCTTCGCCCAGGCGCCCGCCGGCTCCGGCGCGGACCTCTACAGCATGCGCCCGGACGGTACGGGCGTCGCCCGGCTCACCAACAGCGCGGACAAGTGGCTCGACCGGCCGTCCTGGGGAACGGCGGCCGTGCCGACGGCCCAGGCGACCCCGGCCGGGGCGACGCCGTCCGGGGCCCCGACCGCTGAGGCCACGCCAGCCCAGGCCCAGGGGCAGCCGAAGACCGACGACACCCAGCCGCAGGACGACGACGACAACTGAGCGCGAAGCAGAAATGCGAAAAGCCCCTGATCCTTTTGGATCAGGGGCTTTTCTGAAGAATTGTTCGGCGGCGTCCTACTCTCCCACAGGGTCCCCCCTGCAGTACCATCGGCGCTGTGAGGCTTAGCTTCC
>NZ_JBHXEG010000173.1:0-4426 GCF_042724935.1 Kitasatospora sp. NPDC127060 | reverse complement strand
CTCCATAAATCGTCGGCTGGGTCTGATGTGTATAAGAGACTGGTTCAGCCCGCGCGGGTGCGCCGGGTCGTGGTTAGGCTGGCGAGTCGGGGGCCGCGCGTGCCGTCCGGTGCGCGCCCGCACCGCCGGACACGAGGGCTGAGAGATGGCTGCGCTACCTGAGGGCACACCCTGCTGGGCCGACGCGATGTTCACCGACCTGGAGGGCGCCAAGGACTTCTACGGCGACGTCCTCGGCTGGACCTTCGGCGAGAGCTCGTCGGAGTTCGGCAACTACACCCAGGCGTACTCGGACGGCAAGGCGGTGGCCGCGATCGTGCCGCCGATGCCGGGGGTCGAGGCGCAGTCCGCCTGGTGCCTCTACCTGGCCTCGCCGGACGCCGCCGCGACCGCCGAGCGGATCCGGACCAACGGCGGCGAGGTGGTGATGGGCCCGATGCGGGTCGGCGACTTCGGCACCATGGTGATCGCCAAGGACCCGGCCGGGGTGGCGTTCGGCGTCTGGCAGGCCGGGATCCACGAGGGCTTCGAGAAGCAGAGCGCGCCCGGCGCGTACAGCTGGGCCGAGATCATCACCCGCGAGCCCGGGAAGGCCGACGCCTTCTTCCCGGCGGTCTTCCCGTACGGGGTGCGGAAGATGGACTCCGAGCAGTTCGACTACCGGATGTTCCTGGTCGGCGGCGAGCCGGTACTGGGCCGGATGGGCGCGGAGGGCGACTTCCTGCCTCCGCAGGCGCCCTCGTACGTGAGCGTCTACTTCGCGGTGGACGACACCGACGCCGCGATCGGGCGGCTGACGGCGCGCGGCGGCACGGTGTACTTCGGGCCGATGGACAGCCCGTTCGGGCGGTTCGCGGCGGTCGGCGACCAGCAGGGCGCGGCCTTCGGGCTGATCGACCTGGGCCGGACGGTGGGCGGGCGGCCGCCGACGGTGGACGTCTGATGGGCGAGCGCGAGGAGCTCGTCGAAACCCTGGACAAGCACCGCGGCCTGCTGCGCCGCACCGTCCGGGACCTCGGCGACGAGCAGGCGGCCCGGCGCACCACGGTCAGCGAGCTGTGTCTGGGCGGGCTGATCAAGCACGTCGCGGCGGTCGAGGCGCGCTGGGCGCGGTTCATCACCGGTGGCGCGGAGGCGATGCGCGGCGGGGACGACGGGGACGGCGGGGACTGGGCGGCCCAGTTCCGGATGGCCGACGGCGAGACCCTGGCCGGGCTGCTCGCCGGGTACGAGGCGGTGGCGCGCGGCACCGACGAGCTGGTCCGGAGCCTGCCCGACCTCGACCTCGCCCACCCGCTGCCGACGGCGCCCTGGTTCGAGCCGGGGGCGAGCTGGTCGGCCCGGCGGGTGCTGCTGCACCTGATCGCGGAGACCGCGCAGCACGCCGGGCACGCGGACATCATCCGGGAGGCGCTGGACGGGGCGAAGTCGATGGGGTGAGCGTGCGCGGCGAGCACCCGAGGCGCCGAGGACGTCCCTGCGCTGAGGACGCCCCTGCGCTGAGGACGCCCCTGCGCTCAGGATGCTCCGGTGCTCAGGACGCTCCCGCGCTCAGGACACCTCGACGCCGAGCAGCTCGCGCAGGGCCCGGCCGCCGTCCGGGGTGACCCGCAGGGCCCGGCCGGAACCGATCCGCTCCACCCAGGCGCGGTCCAGCGCGGCCCGGCAGAGCGCGGCGCCCAGCGCGCCGCCGAGGTGGCTTCGGCGTTCCGTCCAGTCCAGGCAGCTGCGCACCACCGGGCGCCCGCCCGGGTGGCCGGAGCGCGGCGGCAGCTCGATGGCCTGGGCGGCCAGCCAGGCGTGGCCGCGGTCGGTGACGGCGAGCCCGGCCCGGTCGGTGACCAGGCCGCGGTCGAGCAGGGCGTCGGCGACGGCCACGCCGAGACGGCCGGCCAGGTGGTCGTAGCACGTGCGGGCGCGGGCCTCGGCGCTCAGCCGGGTGGCCTCGCGGAGGTTGCGGGGGGCCGGCCCACCGGTTCCACCGGCGGGCTCGACCACGGATCCGCCTGCCGACCCGCCCGCCGGTCCGCCCGTGGCCTCGGCGAACACCGTGAGGTCCTCGATCAGGGTCGCGACCGCCGGGGACGCCAGCCGGACGTACCGGTGCCGCCCCTGCCGTTCCTCGGTCAGCAGTCCGCCCGCGATCAGCCGGGACAGGTGTTCGCTGGCCGTCGACGGCGCGACGCCCGCCGACCGGGCCAGCTCGCCCGCCGTCCAGGCGCGGCCGTCCAGCAGCACGGAGCAGAAGGCGGCGCGGGTGGGGTCGGCGAGCAGCGCGGCGAGGGCGGCGAGCCGCGAGCCCCGGTGATCGACTGGTGTGCGTTCGTGGTCGGGCATGCCCCCATGGTCGCCCCGACACGTTTCGGCCGGGGCCGAAACGACCGGGGTCCACGATGGCGGCATGAGCGATCCGACGCCCCGAGAACTGACCTTTTCCCGCTACCAGGACGTGACCGCGGCCCTGGCCGACCCGGCCCTCGTCCCCCCGCCGGCGTCGCCCGGCCCGTACGGCACGGTGGCCTGGCTGCGGGCCGGCGTCGCCCGGTTCAGCGCGGGCGAGCCGCACGCCCGGCGGCGGGCGCTGGTGCAGGCCGACCTGGACCGGCTGGACCTGGTCAAGCTGCGGATCCTGGCCGCCGGCGGCTTCGAACCGGACGTCCGACTGCGGGTGGTGCGGGTGCTGGCGACGATGCTCGGGCTGGCCGATCCGGAGGCCGTCGCGCGGGACGTGAAGCTGGTGGCCCGGGCGTACTTCGAGCCGGCCCCGGACGATCCGGAGGCGGACGCGGCGGTGGCCCGACTGCTGCCCGCGATGGGCGCCGAGGGCGAGGAGAGCGACGAGGACGACGAGGGCGACGAGACGGCGGCGAACCGGATCGGCCTGCTGGTGCAGGCCTGCGACGCCACCGCCACCCTGGTCGAGCACGCCCGGCGCAGCGGCGGGCCGGCCGCCGCGCTGCGGGACGATCCGCCGGTCCGGGCGATGCGCCGGGTCGCGGCCCGGGCGACGGTGGTCGGCGGGGTCACGGTGCCCGCCGGGGCGCGGGTGCTGCTCGACCTGGACGCCGCCCGGGCCGGGGACGCGGACGGGGAGCGCGAGCCGCTGGCCTTCGGCGCCCCGCCCCGGCGCTGCCCGGGCCGCGCGCAGGCGATGGTGATCGCCGAGGGCATCCTGTACGGCTCCTCCGACCCGTCGGACACCTCCGAGCCGCCCGCCGAGGACCACCTCGACCAGGCCGGACTCGCCGCGCTGGTGCCGGCGGCGGTCGCGGACGTGCTCGCCCTGGCGGACACCTGGACGGGCTGGGACGGGCGACCGGTGGTCAACGCCGACGACCGGACCTACACCCCGCACAAGGTGGTGCGCCGGATCACCGACCACCTCCTGGACCACCTGGCCGAGGTGGAGGCCCGGCTGGCCGGCGAACCGGCCGCCGCCGACCACTGGCACGCCTCCAACGTCACCACCCCGGCCGACCTGGCACCGTTCACCGCCGCCGACCTGGACGAGGCTCGCAGCCGGCTGACCCGGCTCGGGCGGATCTGGGCCCAGCGGGTCGCGGCGCTGCCGGAGCGGCAGTTGGACGACTCGCCGGGGGAGGGCTGGAGCTTCCGGCAGATCGTCTGCCACGTCGCCGGGACCGCCGCCTACTACGCGGACTCGGTGGGCTCCGTCCCGGGCGCCGTCACGGGTCCCACTGCGGGCGCCGTCACGGGTCCCACTGCGGGCGGCACCAGCGGCGCCGTCACGAGCGAGGAGCAGTCGCGATGACCACCACCCCCGCCCCGACGACCGCGTTCGCCGCCCTGCACCACCGCCCCGGCCGTCCGCTGCTGCTCCCGAACGCCTGGGACCACGCCTCGGCCGCCGCCCTCGCCGCGGCCGGCCACCCGGCGATCGGTACCACCAGCCTGGGCGTGGCGGCCGCCGCCGGGTTGCCCGACGGAGCCGCCGCCACCCGGGCGGAGACCGTACGGCTGGCCCGCCGGCTGGGCCGGGACGGCTTCCTGCTGAGCGTCGACGTGGAGTCCGGGTTCAGCGACGATCCGGCCGAAGTGGCTGCGCTGGCCGTCGAGTTGGCGCAGGCCGGGGCGGTCGGCATCAACCTGGAGGACGGCCGGCCGGACGGCACCCTGGCGCCGTCCGGGTTGCACGCGGCGAAGGTCGCGGCGGTGAAGGCGGCCGTGCCGGAGCTGTTCGTCAACGCCCGTACCGACACCTACTGGTGCGGGTGTCAGGACCCCGAGCCGGAGACCGAGCGGAGACTGACGGTCTATCAGGAGGCTGGGGCGGACGGGGTGTTCGTGCCGGGGCTGAGCGAGTCGGCGGGGGGGGGGCGGGGGGGGCGGGGGGCCGCCGCCCCCCCCCCCCCCACAACCAGAGGAGAGTAAAAAAACACAAAACACCCACACCCAACAACAAGAG
>NZ_JBHXEG010000172.1:0-4521 GCF_042724935.1 Kitasatospora sp. NPDC127060 | reverse complement strand
TGCAGGGGGGACCCTGTGGGAGAGTAGGACGCCGCCGAACAATTCTTCAGAAAAGGCCCACCCGGGTTTCCGGGTGGGCCTTTTCGCGTTTCCGGGCGGCACGCTCGGACGGTTCGCCGCGCTTGTGCCGCGCACGCGCATCCGAACGCCTGGAAGAGGGGCCCGAACTGTGACGCAGGTCACGCCGGACGCAGAACCTGGGCGCTGGATCGGGCGTCTGGCTGGTGTGAGATCACGCAGGAGAGCACTGGACGAGCTGGACGAGGAGCGTCTCCTCCGACTGGTGGCCAGGGGCGACCGCGGGGCGTTCGACGAGCTGTACCGCCGGACGTCGCCGTGGCTGGCGGTGCGGTTGCGCCGCCGCTGCTCGGACGAGCAGATCGTTGCCGAGGTCATGCAGGAGACCTATCTCGCGGTGTGGCGCGCGGCCGGCGCGTTCGCCGGGAGTGCGGTCGGCGGCTCGGCCGTCGGGTGGCTGTGGACGATCGCGGCGCGTCGGCTGATCGACGCGTTCCGGCGTCGCGCCCACCACGCCGAGCCGCCGGTCGCCGCCGTCGAACGGGCCGTGGTGCCCGCCGCCGAGGAGGAGGCGCTGGCCGGGACGGTCGGCGGGGACGTCGGCGACGCGCTGCGGCGACTGGCGCCGGAACTCCGTGAGGTATTGCAGGCCACGGTGCTCGACGGGCTCTCCGTCCGGGAGACGGCCGTGCTGCTCAGACTGCCCGAAGGCACGGTCAAGACCCGCGCCCGCCGGGCCCGGATCGCGATGCGGGAGGCACTGGCATGAGGGAGGAACACGCGTCGAGGCGGTTGATCGACGACTACGCCCGGGGGGACGCCACGATGGCGGCGGACACGGTGTGGGCCCTGGAGGCCCACCTGGAGACGTGCGCGCCGTGCCGGAGCCTGCTGGCCGCCTCGGTGGCCGCGGAGGCGCCCGACGTCTCCGCGCTGCTGGACACCGTCCGGGCCGGCCTGGAGCCGCAGTTGGACGCGGCCGCCCAGGCGCCCGCGCGGCGGCGCCGTCCGGGCTGGGTGTCGGCCTGGCTGACCCCGGTGATGACGCCGTGGCTGGCGATGACCGCCGCCGTCACCCTGGCGGCACTGCTGCTGGACGCGCTCGCGCCGGCGACGTTGCTCGGCGGCGCCTCGCCGGTGTCGCTGGTGGCGCCCGTGCTGCCGCTGCTCGGTGTGGCCGCGGCCTGGTCGCGCGCGCTGGACCCGGCGCACGAACTGACGGCCTCGACCGCCCGGGCGGGCCTGGCCCTGCTGCTCCGGCGCACCACGGCGGTGCTCGCCGTGGTGCTGCCCGGGCTGCTGCTGACGGGCTGGCTGACCGGGAGCGTGACGGCCGCTCAGTGGCTGCTGCCCTCGCTGGCCTTCACCTCCACCGCCCTGGCAGTGGGCAGCGTGATCGGGGTGACCCGGGCCGCCGCCGGGCTGGCGGCCGCCTGGGGCGTCGCCGTGGTGGTGCCCACGGGGGCCACCGGACAGGTCCCGCTCGCCGTGCGGATCGCGCTCCAGCCGGGCGGACTGCCCGGCTGGGGGCTGGTGCTCGCACTGGCCGTCGGCGCCGTGATCGTGCGCCGGAACTCCTACGCGACGCTGTGAAACCCAACGCTGTGAAACCCAACGCTGTGAAACCCAACGCTGTGAAACGACCATCGACCCTCGAAAGGGGCCACCGCATGGCGCCCATGACGAGCGCGGCCGAGACCGCGCCGAAGACCTACGCCTGGGAGATCCGGGCCAGTGACCTGAGAGTGCGGGTCGGCCGGACCAAGATGGCCGTCGACGGACTGGACCTCTCCCTGGGCATCGGTGCCCACGGCCTACTGGGGCCCAACGGCGCGGGCAAGACCAGCCTGATCCGGGCCCTGGCGACGGTGCTGCGGCCGGCCGGGGGCGAGCTGGAGCTGCTCGGCACCTCCGTCGGAGGGCTGGGCGACCACCGGGCGCTGCGGCGCCGGATCGGCTACCTGCCGCAGGACTTCGGCTACTACAAGCGCTTCACGGTGCGCGAGTTCGTGGAGTACATGGCCTGGCTGAAGGAGGTGCCGAAGGCGGACATCCCGGCGGCCGTCCAACGGGCCGTCGAGCGGGTGGGCCTGGCGGACCGGGCCGACCACCGGATGAAGACCCTGTCCGGCGGCATGGTGCGGCGGGCCGGCATCGCCCAGGCGATCGTCAACGACCCCGCGGTGCTGCTACTGGACGAGCCGACGGCCGGCCTGGACCCGGCGCAGCGGCTGCGCTTCCGCGAGCTGCTGCAGGAACTGGGTCGGGACACCTGTGTGGTGGTCTCCACCCACCTGGTGGAGGACGTCGCGGCGGCCTGCTCGGACGTGGTGCTGTTCGCCGACGGCCGGCTGGTCTTCCAGGGCACCCCGGACGACCTGGCCGCCGCCGGCGGCAGCGAGTTCCCGGGCGACAGCCCGCTGGAGCGCGGCTACTCGGCGCTCCTCCACGACACCGGCCGTCCGGGAGGCACCTGGTGAACGGACGTGTGCTGCGGACCGAGCTGAGGCGCTCCGTCGCCCCGTGGGCCGGTCTGGTCGTCCTGGGCGGCAGCCTGGCGGTCCTCTACGCGATCAACGGACTGTGGTGGCGGGGCACCACGGCTTGGACCTCGCAGTGGACATCGTTGGCGCTGACGACCCGCTCCATGCTGGCCTACCTGTGGCCGCTCTCGGTGGGCTTCGGGGCGGTCTACGGACTGCGCGACTCCCGCTCCCGGATGGCCGAACTGCTGGCGAGCACGCCGCGGCCGGCCTGGCGCCGGGCGGCGCTGCCGGCCGGCGCGCTCGCGCTCGCGCTGGCGTCGGGCTTCGGCCTGCTCGTCCTGTGGGGCGCGGGGCAGGTGGTTCTCGGCGACGCCGACTACCTGCCGGCGGGATGGCTGCCGATCTCGCTGGTCGCGGCGCTGGCCCTGGTCGCGGGCGCCGTGTTCGGGATGGGCGTCGCGAGGACCGTGCCCTCGGTGCTCGTCCCGCCGATCCTTGTGGTGGGCTTCCTGCTGACGGTCATGTACCTGCGGCAGACCACCGACGGCGCACTGCCGTCCGGCGTGGCGCCGAACCGGCTCTCCCAGCTGTCGCCGGTGACCGAAATGCCACGGGAGATGCTGCTGACCCTCTCCGGGGCGGTGGACCTGGGGCAGGCGCTGTGGTTCCTCGGGCTGCTCGGCACCGGCTTCGCGCTGGTGGCGGCCTCGACCCGGCGGGCCCGGTTGCTCGCGGTGGCGCCCGTACTGGCCGGTGCGGCGCTGGCCCTGACGGTCCTGCCGGCCGATCCGCGGGACACCTTCGTCGTCGACCGGGCCGCGGCGGCCCTGGTCTGCGACGGCCCGGTGTGCGTGACCCGGGCGCACCGCGCGCAGCTGCCCGAACTCGCACCGAGCGGCAAGGAGGCGCTGCGCGTGCTGCACGAGGCGCTGGGAGACCAGGCGCCGGCCGCGCTGCACGAGGAGACCGCGCTGCGCGCGATCGGCGACGACCGTACGCTCTCCGGCGACGTGGTGCTGATCGACTTCGACGACCCGCTGGTCGCCGGTGCGAGCGGCGCGGACCTGACCCGGCTGCTGGTCGCCCAGGGCCTGGCGCCGAACTGCTGGCCGCGCACCATCTGGGAGGGCGGGGGGCAGACCGCGATCCCGGCGCAGAGCGTCGGCGCGAGCTGGGCCCTCGGCGATCACCGGCTGGTACCGCTGCAGCAGCCGGAGGGCGACCGGTTCTCGCAGCAGGCATGGACGAACGCCCGCACCGCCTGGGAGACGCTGAACGCCCTGCCGGCCGCCGAGCAGCGCTCCCGGATGGCCCAGGTCCGTGCCGCCGCGCTGTCCTGCGGGACCGTGCTGGCGCCGCTGACGGGGGAGGCGTCCCGATGAGGTGGCTGACCCTGTACGCGCGGTCGCGGCAGGCGCCCGCCTCGGCGGCCGTCATCCTGCTGGTCGTGCTGGCGACGTGGGCCCTGGACGACGGCCGGGGCCCGATGGACCTGGGGACGACCGTCCTGGTCCTCACCATGAGCGTCGCGGCCGGTTCCGTCGGGCTCGGCGGGCAGGACGCGGCGCTGGAGCGGACGGCCGCGATCCGGTGGATGCCCCGCCGGGCGGCGCACGTGCTGGTGATCGGCGCGTTCGCCGGTGCGGCGCTGCTGGCGCTCCGACTGATGGGGGTGGAGACCAGCCCCACCGGCTTCGTCGTCCGGGACGCCGCCGGGCTGGCCGGTCTGGCCGCGCTCGGGGCGGCGCTGTTCGGAGCGCAGCTCGCCTGGATCCTGCCGACCGGCTGGCTCGCGGTCACCGTCCTCAGCCCGCCCCCGCCCGGCACCCTGGGGAAGGTGGTGCACTGGATGACCTTCACCCCGGCCACGACGGCGTCCACCGGGACGGCGTGGGCCCTGCTGGTGGTCGGCACCGTGCTGTACGCCCTGGCGGGCCCCCGCCGGTAGCGGGTGGCCGGGCCCCGGCGGGCCTGGAACGACGAACGACGTGAGCACCGCCCGAGGGCGGTGCTCACG
>NZ_JBHXEG010000171.1:0-4669 GCF_042724935.1 Kitasatospora sp. NPDC127060 | reverse complement strand
GGGGACGGTTGCCGTCCCCCGCGCGACGCCCGTACGGTCCGTGAGGTCAGGCCGTGACGTGGTACCAGTAGCCGCCGGTGCGCAGGCCGACGTAGTGGACGTTGGTGCCGGTCTCCTTGGCCTCGTACATCATGTCGGCGCCGGTAGCGGGGTCGGTGCCGGCGTAGAGCACGACGTGGACGGTGTTGTGGGCATCGGTGCCGAAGTACTCGACGTCGCCGGGGCGGCGCTGGGCCTCGGTGATCGGGATGAGGTGCTTGTCCAGGGTCTGCTCGGTGGTGTCGCCGCCGTTGGCGAGGTCGATGCCGGCACCGAACCAGAAGGCCGCCCGGACCAGGCCCGAACAGTCGAAGCCCACGGTGGTGTTGGCCGGGCAGGGCTGGATCGAGCCGGTGTAGCCGTCGCAGGTGCCGAGCGTCGGGCCGGCGCCCTCACCGCGCAGCGAGTGGCCACCGCCCCACACGTACGGGAGGCCCAGGTAGGTCTTCGCCGCGTTCAGGACCTTGGTGGGGTCGATGGTGCCGCTGGGCAGCGGGGTGGGGGTGCTGGTGTAGAGGGCGTTCTTCACGGAGGTGCCGACGATGCCGTCGATGGCCAGGGAGTGCGCGGCCTGGAAGTTGCGCACGGCGGTGTCGGTGGCCGGCCCGAACTGCCCGTCCACGGTGAGGCGGCCGGCGTTGAAGGTGTTCAGCATCGTCTGCAGCGTCGAGACGCACTGCCCGGAGGCACCGGTCTGCAGCGTCCCGCACTGGGTGCGCAGGTCCACGGTGCCGGTGGCGGCGGCGGCCGCCGCGTCGAGCTTCGCCTTGGTGGCCGGCCCCACGATGCCGTCGGCCGTCAGCGAGTGCGAGGACTGGAAGGTGCGCACGGCCGTGCCGGTGGCCGACCCGAACTGCCCGTCCACGGTGAGGGTCGCGCCGGTCAGGTTGAGCTCCGTCTGGAGCTGGGTGACGCAGCCGTCGGCCTCGCCCTGCGTCAGGTTGGCCGGGCAGGACGGGGAGGTGATCGGTATCGGGGCCGGCGCGGTGGCGGCGGAGGCGACCGAGGCGGTGTACGCGCCGACGCCGGTCAGCACGGACGCCAGGGCCAGGCCCAACGACAACCGGCGCCGGGTGGGGAGGAGGGTACTCACAGGGTACTCCGAATCCATGAGGGGTCGTCACAGGGAGCGACCCCGGGAGCCGGCTCGTGATCACCGGGTCGCAGCAGCACTCTGCCTCACTCCACCCTCCGTACGGGAGACCGCCGTTCGTCCCATCGGCCGCCGGGACGCGTCTCACGGCGCTGGCCTGCGCGGTGAGACGCGTCCCCATTTCTGGGAGCGACCCGTCCCTGTCCGAACGAGCCCGTCCCCGAGCCCGGGCGGCGTCCCCACGGGGCCTGCTCGGCCTCCCGGTGACGGGTGCCGACCGTGCCGGAGCCACCGCCGACCGCGCCGACCGCGCCGGAGCCACCGCCGAAAGGTGCTTCGTGTCGGAATCGATTTGTGACGTGGCCCTGCCTAGTTCGTTCCCGCCTCGCTGTGATGGGATGTGCCCGACGAGTGACGAACGCAGGTGGGGGTGCGTGGTGCGGAGCGGGCGGCTGCTGGGGCTGGACGGGGACGCGGCGAATCTGGTCGCGGTGGGGCTGGTGCGGCTGGGGGCCGAGGAGTGGGTGGGGGCCACGGGCGGGGCGCCCGCCTGGGTGGGCGGGCTGCGCGCGGCCTCCTTCGCGGACGCCTGGCTGTCCTTCGGCGACGCGCCGGCCCCCGGATTGCGGGTGGCGGCCTCGGCGGTGCTGCCCGCCGTCGTGGCGCAGGCGGCCGAGCTGCTGCTGCGCTCCTGCGCCGACGACGCGGCGACGGCCCTCGGGTGGCTCGGGCAGCGCTCGGCGGAGGCCCGTGAGCAGGCCCACCGGGAGGACGTGACCCACCCGGCCGAGCCCTGCGCGCTGACCCTGGTCTGGCACGAGGTCCAGGCGCTGACCGCCGAGGACGGCCCGTCCCACCGCCTCCGCGCGGCGGAACGGGTCGAGGCCTACGTGCGGGAGCGACACCGCCGCCAGGACACCCTGGCGCTGGTGCTGTGCTGCGCCCGGATCGCCGCCGCCTCGCTGGTCGAGCTGAGCGAGGGCGATCCGGCACGGGTGGACGGCTGGCTGGAGCAGGACGCCGCGCGGGCCATGCCCCTGCTCGGCCCCGTCCCGCTGTGGGTGCCGGGCCGCCCCTGACGGCCGGCGGGCCCGGCCGCCCGCCCCACGTGTGCGAGGCGGGCGACCCGTTGCCTTCCCGGGCCCGGGGTCAGCGCGGCCCGGGGTCGCTGGTGCCGGGGCGGCCGTTCTCCGCGTGTCCGGCCCAGCGGCGGCGGAACGCCGGCCCGTCCGTGCCCGTCACCGTGACGTCGTACCAGCGGCTGTCGGCGCGCAGGTCGAAGGTGAACCGGGCGTCGTCGCCGGGGCGCAGGGTACGGCCCTGCTTCGCGCCCTTGGTGTAGGCCTCCTCGGCGGTGACCGTGCGGGTGGTGTCCCCGTGGTTGGACACCGTGACCCGCACCTTGTTCTTCGCGGGTTCGAAGCGGGCGACCAGGCCGCCCACCGTCTTGCCCTCGAACTCCTGCACCGAGCCGTTCGGCCCGTGGGCGACGAGGTGGTAGCCGCCGTCGGTCAGCGGCCAGTGGTCCTCGAAGCTGTCGCCGGCCGAGATGGTGTAGCGGCGGGGGGCCGCCGTCGGCGCCGTCCGGTCGTAGACGTAGAGCCAGGCACCCGCCGAGCCCCGGTTGTTCAGGTTGAGCTGGAACACCGTGGCGTCGTCGGTCTCGTCCTCGTTGACCCGCAGGTCGTACGGGAGGGCGCGGGCCGGGCGGGTGCCCGGCTCCTGGGTGGGCATCCGCTGGGGCATCGGTACCTGGTACGGCTTGCCCTGCGAGGCGATCGGCGCCGGCACCGGGATCGAGACCGGCTTCGGGTCGGCGCCGGAGAAGTCGAGCGCCGAGGTGAGGTCACCGCAGACCGCGCGGCGCCAGGCGCTGATGTTGGGCTCCTCGATGCCGAACCGGGCCTCCAGGAACCTCAGCACCGAGGTGTGGTCGAAGGTCTCCGAACAGACCCAACCGCCGCGCGACCACGGGGAGATGACGAGCAGCGGCACCCGGGGGCCGAGGCCGATCGGCTGCAGTCCGCCGCGGTCCGCGCCGGGCACCAGCGGGCTCATCTCGCCCGGGTACCTGCCGAGGTCGAGCAGTTCGTCACCGAGGCTGGCCTCCAGGTCCGTGGAGACCATGCCCTGGCCGCCCGGGCGGCTGACGACCGGGGGCATCGGCGGGACGACGTGGTCGAACAGGCCGTCGTTCTCGTCGTAGTTGATGAGGAAGACGGTCCGGCCCCACACCTCGGGGTTGGACGTGAGCGCGTCCAGCACCAGGTTGATGTAGTACGCGCCGTCGGTGGGCGTCGCGGAGGGGTGCTCGCTGTACTTGTACGGCGGGACGATCCAGGAGACCTGCGGCAACCGGCCCTGCTCGACGTCGGCCCGGAACTCCTTGAGCGTGTGGTCCGTCGCCCCCTTCTCCACCAGCGGACCGGACGCGCCCTCGGCGACCTGGTACCGCTCGAAGAACATCAGCGAGTTGTCGGTGTAGTTGTCCGTCGGGGTGCCCGGCTCACCGGAACCGCCCTGGTACAGCTTCCAGCTGACGCCGGCGTCCTCCAGCCTCTCCGGGTACGTCGTCCAGGTGTAGCCGTTCTTGTTGTTGCGCTCCTCCAGGCCGGGCCCGTTGGGCTTGCGGCCGTACACGTTGCGCGGGTCGCTGGTGCCGGTCCAGAGGTAGATGCGGTTGGGGGCCGTGTCCGCGTGGACGGAGCAGAAGTACGAGTCGCAGACGGTGAACGCGTCGGCGAGGGCGAAGTGGTACTGGAGGTCCTGGCGCTTGAGGTGACCCATCGTCATGACGTCCTGCTTCTGGTTCACCCACTGGTCGTGGCGCCCTTCGTTCCAGGCGAGGTGGCCACTGCTCCAGCCGTGGTCCGTACCGGCCTGGTACTCGGTGGTGTTCCGGGGGTCGATGTACCAGGGCAGCACCTCCTTCTCGGAGGCCGGCAGACCACGGTCGTGGTACCGCCCGGTCTTCACCGCGGCGGCCGGCTGGTGCCAGTTGGGACGGCCGTCGGACAGCAGCGTGGGACGTGGGTCGGCGAAGCCGCGGACCCCTCGGAGGGTGCCGAAGTAGTGGTCGAAGGAACGGTTCTCCTGCATCAGGATGACGACGTGTTCGACATCCTTGATCGAGCGGGTCCTGCTGATCGCTGGCAGGGCCAGCGCCTTGCTGACCGCGGGCGGGAACGCCCCGAGGCCGGCGGCGGCCACGGACGCACCGCCCAGCTGAAGAAATCGGCGCCTGTCGATGGAGGCCATGGGAGGTCCTTCCCAGTCGTGCACTGCACGGGTACGGAGAAGGCTCGAACATAGGCATCGCACACGGGCCGTACACAATCCTCCAGCGAACGCCGCGTGAGCTTTCGGCCAACTGTTGTCCAGCCAACTCCCCCGTGCATCGGCCGACCGGGCCGGAAGGCCCGGAAGCGCGAAAAGCCCCCGCCCGGTTCACCCGGCGGGGGCTTCTCTCGAAGAATTGTTCGGCGGCGTCCTACTCTCCCACAGGGTCCCCCCTGCAGTACCAACGGCGCTGTGAGG
>NZ_JBHXEG010000170.1:0-4948 GCF_042724935.1 Kitasatospora sp. NPDC127060 | reverse complement strand
CTGACTCTTAATCAGCGGGTCCGGGGTTCGAGTCCCTGGCGGCGCACAGACAGCCGAGAGGCCCCTTGCGAAAGCAAGGGGCCTCTCGGCGTTCCCGGCCCGCCGGAAACAGCCGACACGACCGACACGACCGGCACGACCGGCACGACCGGCACGACCGGCACGACCGGCACGACCGGCACGACCGGGCCGCCCGCCGGAGCGGACGGCCCGGCCGGGGCTCAGCGGCCGCGCAGCGCGCGGTAGCGGGCGACCAGCTCGGCGGTGGAGCTGTCCAGCTGCTCGCCGCCCTCGCCGGTGAGCAGCACCGGCTCGATCCGCTTGGCGAGCACCTTGCCCAGCTCGACGCCCCACTGGTCGAAGGAGTCGATGTTCCAGATCGCGCCCTGGACGAACACCTTGTGCTCGTACAGCGCGACCAGCTGGCCGAGCACCGACGGGGTCAGCTCGGCGGCCAGGATGGTGGTGGTCGGGTGGTTGCCCTGGAAGGTCTTGTGCGGGACGAGTTCGGCCGGCACGCCCTCGGCGGCGACCTCCTCCGGGGTCTTGCCGAAGGCCAGTGCCTGGGTCTGGGCGAAGAAGTTGGCCAGCAGCAGGTCGTGCTGGGCGACCAGACGGTCCGGCAGGTCGGCGACCGGCCGGGCGAAGCCGATGAAGTCGGCCGGGATCACCTTGGTGCCCTGGTGCAGCAGCTGGTAGTAGGCGTGCTGGCCGTTGGTGCCCGGGGTGCCCCAGACCACCGGGCCGGTCTGCCAGCCGACCGGGGTGCCGTCACGGGTCACCGACTTGCCGTTGGACTCCATGTCCAGCTGCTGGAGGTAGGCGGTGAACTTGGACAGGTAGTGCGAGTACGGCAGCACCGCGTGCGCCTGGGCGTCGAAGAACGCGCCGTACCAGACGCCCAGCAGGCCGAGCAGCAGCGGGACGTTCTGCTCCGGCGGGGCGGTGCGGAAGTGCTCGTCGACCAGGTGGAAGCCGTCCAGCATCTCGCGGAAGGCGTCCGGACCGATGGCGATCATCAGCGAGAGGCCGATCGCCGAGTCGTAGGAGTAGCGGCCGCCGACCCAGTCCCAGAACTCGAACATGTTGGCGGTGTCGATGCCGAAGTCCTGCACGCCCTGGGCGTTGGTCGACAGCGCGACGAAGTGCTTGGCCACCGCCTCGGTGCCGGCGTCCAGGCCGTCGAGCAGCCAGCCGCGGGCGGAGACGGCGTTGGTGATGGTCTCGATGGTGGTGAAGGTCTTCGAGGCGACGATGAACAGCGTCTCGGCCGGGTCGAGGTCGCGGACGGCTTCGTGCAGGTCGGCGCCGTCCACGTTGGAGACGAAGCGCACCGCCAGGTCGCGCTTGCCGAAGGAGCGGAGCACCTCGTAGGCCATCGCCGGGCCGAGGTCGGAGCCGCCGATGCCGATGTTGACCACGGTGCGGATCGGCTTGCCGGTGTGGCCCGTCCACTCGCCGCTGCGGACCCGGTCGGCGAAGGCGGCCATCTTGTCCAGGACGGCGTGCACCGCGGGGACGACGTCGACGCCGTCCACCTCGACGACGGCGCCGCGCGGGGCGCGCAGCGCGGTGTGCAGGACGGCGCGGTTCTCGGTGATGTTGATCTTCTCGCCGCGGAACATGGCGTCCCGCAGCGCGGCGACGCCGGTGGCGGCGGCGAGCTCGCGCAGCAGCTCCAGCGTCTCGTCGGTGACCAGGTGCTTGGCGTAGTCCACGTGCAGGTCGCCGACCCGCAGGGTGTGGGTGCGGCCGCGCTCGGGGTCGGCGGCGAACAGCTCGCGCAGGTGGGTCTCGCCCAGCTCCTCGCGGTGCTTGGCCAGGGCGGCCCACTGCGGGGTGCGGTCGAGCGGGGTGCGGGCGTCGGCGCGGGTCTCCGACATCGGTGGGTCCTCGATTCATCTGGGTGCAGAAACCGGCAGGGCCAGGCGTGAGGGCCAGGCGGTGGAATGCCTGTTCGCGAGGTCGTGGCGGTACTGGTGGTGCGCCGACTCCGTTGACGGCCTGCCCGGGTTCAGCCTATGCAACCCGGGAGGGGGTCGCGCACATTCCGCCCGGTGGGCGCGGACTGTCCGTCACTTCCGGTGCGCCCGCTACTTCCGTTCGGAGCGCAGGTCGAGTCCGCGCAGCACCTGGTCGACCAGTTCCGGGTCCGCGCCGAGTTCGCTGCGGGCGATGAGCATCTCGCGCCGGGAGGCGGCGATCATCTCCTGCTCGACCTCGGCGGCGGCCCGCCACTGGGCGATCCGCTGCTTCGCCTCGGCGGCCTCCTCCTCGGCGTAGTTCTCCGGGCAGAGCCGGGCCAGCCGGTCGTGCTGACGGTCCCGCAGCCGGTCGGCGACCTCGGCGGGCAGTTTGTCCTGCTCCTCCAGTTCGCCGAGCCGATGGAGCCCGGCCTTGGCGGCCCGCCACCAGAGTTGCCGCACCGCCTGTTCGTGCTTGTCCTGGTCGATGTCCAGTTCGAGCCGCTTGGCCAGCCAGGGCAGGGTCAGACCCTGGACCAGCAGGGTGAACAGCACCACGCTGAAGGCGATGAAGACCAGCCGGCCGCGCTCCGGGAAGTCCTCGCCGGAGTGCAGGGTCAGCGGGATGGCGAGGGCCAGCGCGACGGTGGCCACCCCCCGCATGCCGGACCACCAGAGGACCACGCTCTCCTTCCAGCTGAACGGGGTGTCCTCCTCGGCGTCCTTGCGCAGCCTCTTCGACAGCCAGCCGGCCGGCAGCAGCCAGAGCAGCCGGACCACCACCACGACCGCGATGACCACGGCGGCGTCGCCGAGGAAGCCGGTCCAGCCGCGGCCGGCCTCCTTGAGCACGGTGGCCAGCTCCAGGCCGATCAGGCCGAAGGCCACGCCGGTGATCAGGATCTCGACCACCTCCCAGAAGGCGTTGCCGACCAGCCGGTAGGCGACGGCGTCGGCGTCGGCGGCCCGCTCGGCGAGGTAGAGCGCGCAGACCACGACGGCGAGCACGCCGGAGCCGTGGATCTCCTCGGCGATGGTGTAGGCGGCGAATGGCACCAGCAGGTTGAGCGCGACCTGCTGGGTCGGGTCGTCCAGGCGGTCGGCGAGCTTGGCGTTCACCCAGCCGAGCACCACGCCGACGATCACGGCGAGCACCGCGGACAGCACGAAGCGCAGCACGGCGTGGCCGACCGAGAAGTCGCCGCTGACCACGGCCTCGATGGCCAGCGAGTAGATGACGATCGCGGTGACGTCGTTGAACAGTCCCTCGCTCTCCAGGATCGCCACCAGCCGCCGGGGCAGCCCGACGCTGCCGGCCACCGCGACGGCGGCCACCGGGTCGGGCGGGGAGACCAGCGCGCCGACCGCGATCGCGGCGGCCAGCGGCAGGGCGGGCAGCAGCCAGTGCACGGTGCCGGCCACGGCGATCGTGGTGACCACCACCAGGGCGATCGCCAGCAGCAGGATCGAGCGGGCGTTGGCCTTGAAGTAGCGGACCGAGGAGCGCCGGGCGACGGCGAAGATCAGCGGCGGCAGGACCAGCGGGAGGATCAGCTCGGGCTCGATCTTGACGTCCGGGATCTGCGGGACGAGTGCCATGACGATGCCGAGCAGGGTCATCAGGACCGGTTGCGGCACACCCGTCCTTCGGGCGAGTGGCATGGTCACCACGGAGGCGAGCAGCACCAGGAAGAACAGGGGCAGCTGGCCCACGGGGAGGTTCCTCTCGACGGCGGATCGGCGGCCGGGTCCCGACGGGAGGGACGGCCGGTCGGCGACGGACGGCTGAGCGCCGCCCAGGATAAATCTGACAATGCGCCCATTGGTGAAGACGCGCCGAACAGGTGCTTGACCTCAAGCGCACTTCAGGTCGGAGGATCGGGGCGTTCGCGTGAAGGAACCGGCGAGAGGAATTACCCATGAAGGCGGTCACGGTGCCGACGCCCGGCGGTCCGGAGGTCCTGCGGGTCACCGAGGTGGCCGACCCCGAGCCCGCGGCGGGCGAGGTCCGGATACGGGTGTACGCCGCCGCGGTGCAGCCGGTGGACCTCGCGATCCGGGAGGGCTTCCGGCCGCCGGGGCTGGTGGCCGAGCCGCCGCTCGTCCTCGGCAACGAGTTCGCCGGGGTGGTGGACCGGCTCGGCCCGGGCGTCGGCGCCTGGCGGGTGGGCGACGAGGTGCTGGGCTTCCGGGTGCTGGGCTGCCAGGCCGAGCTGGTCACGGTGGACGCCGCCCAACTGGTGGCCAAGCCCGCCGGGATGCCCTGGGAACAGGCCGGCGCGCTCTCCGCCTCCGGCCAGACCGCCCACGTCGCGCTCGACCTGCTCGGCGTCACCGCCGGCGACACCGTCCTGGTGCACGGCGCCAGCGGCGGGGTCGGCACCGTCGCCGTCCAGCTGGCCCGGGCCCTGGGCGCCACCGTGATCGGCACCGCGAGCGAGCGCAACCACGACTACCTGCGCGAGCTGGGCGCGATCCCGGTGGCCTACGGCGAGGGACTGGTCGAGCGGGTCCGGGCGGTCGCCCCGCAGGGGGTGCACGCGGCCTTCGACGCGGCCGGCCGGGGCGCCCTGGCGGCCTCCGTCGAACTGGTCGCCGACCGGGACCGGATCGGCACCGTGGTCGACTACCCGGAGGCCCAGCGGCTGGGCGTCCGGGGACTGCGGGGGCCGCGCACCGCCGAGCGGCTGACCGAGCTGGTCCGGCTCTGGGAGACGGGCGGGCTGCGGATCGAGGTCGCCGAGTCGCTGCCGCTGGAGCGGGCCGAGCAGGCGCACCGGCTGGTCGGCACCGGGCACGTCCGCGGCAAGGTGGTGCTCACGGCCTGAGCGGGCAGGGCCGCCCCGGCCGATTGTGTGTTTCGGCCGCTGACCAGGTAATGTTCTCCACGTCAGCAGGCGCCGCTAGCTCAGTTGGTTAGAGCAGCTGACTCTTAATCAGCGGGTCCGGGGTTCGAGTCCCTGGCGGCGCACAGACAGCCGAGA
>NZ_JBHXEG010000169.1:0-5073 GCF_042724935.1 Kitasatospora sp. NPDC127060 | reverse complement strand
AACACCGGCACCCACTCCCCGGACAACCGGGACACCGGGCGCCCCTGGGCACGGACGGCTGCGCTCTCAGGCTTCACGACGAGTCCTCCGACAAGCGACACGGACCGAAGGGGGCATGCATCGCAGCGATGCTAGGAGATCCACATACCTTTGGGAAGGTATTTTAATCGGACCGTAACGTACCGCAGCAGAGTCGCCACGGAGAGGAAGAGCGGAGCCGGGGATCAGTGGTCCGCGGCACCGGCGAACAGCGCCCCGCCCGCGGGCAACAGCCGGGCCCCGGGGATCCGGTCGGCCAGTCCGCGGTCGCCGACCACCACCGGGTGGCCCACCGCGGTCAGCATCGGCAGGTCGGACACGTGGTCGCCGTAGCCGTAGCAGTCCGCCGGGTCGACGCGCGGGTACGCCCGGAGCAGGGCGCGCACGGCCCGGCGCTTCTCCTCGCCGATCACCGGCTCGCCGACCAGCTCGCCGGTGAGGACTCCCCCGCTCACCGCCGGCCGGCTGCACACCACGTGGGCCGCGCCGATGTCCCGCGCGACGGGCTCGACCAGCGCCGGGAAGGAGCCGGAGACCAGCACCACCGGATCGCCCGCCGCCCGGTGCCGCGTCAGAGCCTCGCGGGTGGCGGCGAGGTAGAAGCCGGCGCTCCGGGAGCGAAGGGCGAACCACTCCCGGCCGGCCGCGACGACCGACTCCTCGGACATCCCGGCCCACACCCGGTAGTAGGCCCGGTTCGCCTGCTCGCGCGACGCCCCGCCCACCACCAGCGTGCTCAGCTCCGCCCGCACCCGGGCGGCCCGCTCGGCACCCGACGGCCCGTACCGACCGCCGAGGTAGAAGTCGAGGAAGTCGAACATGCTCTTGCAGTTGATCAGCGTCTCGTCGACGTCACTGAAGGCCAGCCGCTCGGACGGGGTCAGCCGGTCGGACAGGGGCATGGCGGGGCTCCTCGGGGGCCGGGGTCACCTCGGGGTGACGTGACGGTCGGGGTCGGCCGCGGACCCCGGGAGGGCGCGCAGCGCGGGGAAGAGGGTGTCGCGCACCTCGCGCCAGCGTTCGGCGAAGTCGGCACGGCCGTGCAGGTTGTCGGAGATGTGCTGGGCGCCGAAGAAGGCCGCGACGGCGACCCGGGCGGCCACGTCCGGGTCGACGTGACGGGCCAACTGGCCCTGGCCGTGGGCCTCGTGCATCAGCGTCGAGATCAGGTTGGTCCAGTCGACGTAGGGCAGCGGCAGTTCGACGTCGACGGCGTCGCGCTCGTTCTGCAGCCGGGTGCCGGCCTGCATGATCGGGTCCTCAAGGAACGCGGCGGTGGCCGCGTTGAACATCTCGATCACGGTGTCCAGCGGCGACAGGCCCTTCCCGCGCACCGCCTCCAGCGTCACCGGCCAGCGTGAGTACAACTCGTCGACCACCGCGACGGCAAGGGCCTGCTTGTTGGGGAAGTGGAAGTACACGGCGCCCTTGGTCATCGCGACCTCGTCCGCCACGTCCTTGATGCTGGTCTGCTGGTAGCCGCGCTCGGCGAAGATCCGCGCGGCGCAGTGCAGGATCTGCTCCCGCGTCCGCTCCGCCCGTTCCTGACGGAGCATCGGACCGGCCGCGCCCGCGGGCCGGATCGTCGGAGCAGGCCACAACGATTCCACAGCAACACCCTTGTTCTGACTCACAGTTCGCCAATCCTCTCTCGCGCCCCAGCGCTTCTGGCTTTATACCTTCGCCCAGGTATATTTTCGGGCCGGGATCAACGGTCACCCGACATGACCCTCGCCCGCAGATGGGGTGGCACCACCTTAGGGAACGGCACACCAACGGGGAGACGCACTCGCATGTCCATCTTCACCGCATCGCCAAGGTACCCGTCGTCCGACCAGGCAGCACCGCTCGCGCCCGGCCGCGGACTCTCGTTCCGGCACCGCCTTCCGGCCGGCGCCGTCCACAAGACCTCCCCGACGGAGGTCCTGCTCACCGATGCCCTCCGCGACGACGACGGCCATTTCACCGTCGGTGCCCTGTGGCACCGGGACCGCTTCCTGCACGGATTCCTCCACGACGGCGGGAACGGCCGCGCGCCGGATCCGCTGCTGCTGGCCGAGACCGTCCGGCAGACCCTGATACACCTCTCGCACCGCTTCCACGGCGTGCCCCAGGGGCACCCCTTCGTCCTCGACCGACTCGACCTCGATCTGACCGGCGGCACGGTCACGGTCCGGCCGGACCGTCCGGCCCGGGTCGTCCTGGACGTCGTCTGCACCCGGCGGCTGACCACGCCGCGCCGGGCCGGTTTCGCGCTCCAGGCGGCGATCTCCGTCGAGGGCGTCCGGATCGGCCTGGCCGACGTCCGCTGGGAGGTCCTGCACCCGAACTTCTACCAACTGATCCGCCACCGCGACATCCGCGCCAAGGAGGCCACGGCGGCCGGCGCGGCATTACCGCCCGCGGCGCCCGTCGGCGGGCTGCAACGGCTCGGCCAGCGGGAGGTCGGCTACCCGGAGGGCCGGCACGTCCTGCTGGCCCGGGACGAACGGGGCGCCCCCGGCCAGTTCTGGTTCGACGACGACCCCGAACACCCGGTGCTCCACGACCACCCGTCCGACCACATCGCCGGCATGGCCCTGCTGGAGGCCTTCCGGCAGGCCGGCCGCGCCCTGGGCGCCCCGCTGCACCCCGCCGCCGTGCGCTCGGTCTTCACCGCCTTCGCCGAACCGGACGCACCGGTGGCGATCACCGTGACGCCCGGGCCGGGGTGGCAAGCCGGACCGCGCACGGCCGAGGTCACCGCCGCCCAGCACGGCATCGTCCTCGCCAGCGCCCGGCTCGCCTACCGCGACCCGCGACAGAAGTCGGCAGCCCGTCAGGAGGCGTCGTGAGCAAGGACGGTGCGAGCCTCTCCGGGCCGGCCGTCGAGCAGGTGGTGGACGCGGCCCGACGCGACCTGTCCGCGGTGGAGGAGCGGCGCCGGCTCGGCGCGGAGACGGTGGCCGCCGTGGTGGCCGCCGGGTTCCCCCGGCACTTCGTCCCCCGCGAGTACGGCGGCGCGGCGGGCGGCTTCGCCGAACTGCTGGCCGCCTCGGCGGCGGTGGCGCGCACCTGCCCCTCCACCTCCTGGTGCGCCACGCTGTTCGCGGCGCACGGCCGCCTCGCCTCCTACCTGCCGGAGGAGGGCCGGAAGGAGCTGTGGGCCCACTCGCCGGACGCGGTGATCGCCGCCTCGATCATGCCGCCGCAGGGCGAGGCGGTCCGGGACCGGGACGGCTGGCGGATCCGGGGCCGATGGGAGACCGCCAGCGGGGTCGACCACGCGGACTGGCTGCTACTGGCCTCCCGGACCGGCACCCCGGACCGGCCCGAGCACCGGATCTTCGCCCTCCCCCGGGCGGACTGGAGCGTCCTGGACACCTGGCGCAGCCTGGGCGTGCGCGGGACGGGCAGCAACGCGGTGGAGGTGGCCGAGGCCTTCGTCCCCGACCGGCTGTCCTGCACCCTGGAGGACGTCCAGCGGCCGCTCGGCGGGGACGCGGCCCGGTGCCACCGGGTCCCGATCCACCTGGCCGGCGCGCTGATGTTCGCGGCCCCGGTGCTCGGCGCGGCCGAGGGGGCGCTGGACGCCTGGCGACCCGCCGTCGCGGCGCGGCTGGGCGCGCTCTCCCCCGGCCGGCGGGCGGCGGCCGAGCTGGCGCTCGCCGAGGGATCGGCGCAGGTCACGGCGGCCCGGCTGGTGCTGGAGCGGGCCGCGGAGCGGGCCGACCGGGCCGAGGTGACGCCGCTGCTGGTGGCGGAGAACCGGCGGGACGCCGCGCTGGCGGCGGCCTGGTGCGCCGCCGCGGTCGACCGGCTCTTCCACGCCGCGGGGTCGCAGGCGCTGCGCGCGGACTCCGCCTTCCAGCGGTACTGGCGGGACGTCACCACCGCGGCCGCGCACGGTGTGCTCGGCGCGGAGGCGGCCGCCGCCGACTACGCCGCCGTGGTGCTCGGCCCCCGGGGCTGAACCGCACGCCGCACGCCGCACCGACGTCCACGCGCCGGGGGCCGGCCACCCTTCGAAGGGTGGCCGGCCCCAGGCGTTCGAGCGGGTTCCGGTGCGCCGGGAAGCCGGCGCGGGGCCGTCACCGGTCACTGGGCAACTGCGGCACCGGCCCCGGTCGCACGGGCACGGCCGCGGTCAGACCCGGCGGGACTCGCCGATGGCGCTCTCGATGCCCTGGACCATCCGCCACAGCGGGGCCCGGCGGCTGGCGACCAGCACCACCACGTCGTCGGACCCGCCCTCGCCGTCCGGGGCGGGCTCGGCGGGGCGATCGCTCCAGCTGGAGGTCACGAAGGCCATCGCCGCGTCCACCTCGGCCACCCAGTCGCTCTCGCCGCCCGAGCGCAGCCAGGTGCGCAGGGCGTGGTTGTGCGCGGCGACCACGGCGGCGGCGATCACGGTGGCGCGCAGCGGGCCGTCCGGGCGGTCGGCGAAGCGGGCACGCAGGTAGGCGGCGAGGGTGTGCTCGTAGCGCCAGACCACCGACAACTCGTACGCGCGCAGTCCGGGGACCTTGCGGGTGAGGCGGTAGCGCTGGACGGAGAAGGAGGGCTGCTCGGCGTACATCCGCAGGACCAGGCGGGCGGCGTCGCAGGCGTGCTTGACCGGGTCCTCCTCGCCGGTGCCGGACTCCAGGAACTCCGTCATCTCGGCGAGGCTGCGCTCGTGGTCGGGGAAGACCACGTCCTCCTTCGCCGGGAAGTAGCGGAAGAAGGAGCGCCGGCCGACGCCGGCGAGCGAGACGATGTCGTCGATCGTCGTCTGCTCGAAGCCGCGCTCCAGGAAGAGCTCGAAAGCCGCGGCCACCAGCGCCTCGCGCATCGCCGGCTTCGAGGGCCCGTCGTTCATGGGCTGGTCCTGCTCTTCCTTCTCGCTCATTCTCCGGAACTTAGCATCGGCGCCACGGGGCGGCCCCTGACGGCCGGCCGGCGGACCGGGCCGGCCGTCGGTGCCGGTCGGGCGGTCGTTACGGCAGGTTGCGGGCCATCACGATGCGCTGGACCTGGTTGGTGCCCTCGTAGATCTGGGTGATCTTCGCGTCC
>NZ_JBHXEG010000168.1:0-5115 GCF_042724935.1 Kitasatospora sp. NPDC127060 | reverse complement strand
TCCGCGGAGACCACCACGGTGTGGGACACCCCGGGGGTGTTGTCCACGAAATTGGTGATCAGCCAGTTCAGGTTCTGTGCGGCCTGGCTCATCTGGTTCAACTCAACGCTCCTGGTGATCTGCGCCGTTGCCGTCGCTCCGGCCACCGAAACTATCGAATCCGGGCTGCTGGGCACCATGCTGGAAGCCCGGTGGGTTGGCGGCCTGCTCGGCCCCGGCCCGGCGGCCCTGCTGGATGCCGCGGCGCAGGTTGGTCAGTCGGCCGCGGACCTCCTCGGGGGCGCGGGAGACCTGGGGACCGGTCAGCGGGGCGGCCTCGGCGGTGCCGGAGACCAGGTTGGCCTGCGGGGTCCGCCGGGGGAGGCCGGACATGGTGACCCCGCTGGTCGACGGCTCGCGGACCTGCTCGGCCCGGCGCCAGCGCTCGTCGTTCGCGGACGGGCGCCAGGGCGCGTCACCCTGGCCGGGCTGGCCGGGCTGGCCGGGCTGCGGCGGGCCCTGGGGGGCCTGTGGCTGCGGCGCCTGCGGCTGGGGGGCCTGGGCCTGGGGGGCCTGCCGGGGCTGCTGCTGCGGGGCCCGCTGCGGCTGCTCGGGCTCCTGGAGCTCCGGCGCCGAGGTGCCGGGCCGGCGCGGCTGGTACGGCCGGGGCCGGCCCTGCTCCGGGTCCTGCATCCGGCCGTCGGCCTGCTGCGGGTACCAGGGCTGCTCGCCGGCGGCGTCGGACGGGCCGGTCGGCAGTGCCATCGGCTCCTGACGCTGCGGCTGCGGCTGCTGCGGGTGCTGGGGCATCGGCTGCTGCTGCGGGGCCGGCTGCGGCTGGGTCGGGGTCGGCACGTTCGGCAACACCGGCTCCACCAGGCCGAGGCCCAGCGGGTCACGCGGGTCGATCTGGCTGGCCTCGAAGCGCGGCCGGGCGAACTGCTGGGTGCTCTCCAGCGGCGCCGGCTCGGCCGACGGCAACGGCTGGGGCTGCTGCTGCGGGGGCAGCTGCGGCTGACGGCCCTGCTGAGGCGCGTCCGGGCCGGGGCGCTGCGGACGGCGCTGGCCCGGCTGGCCCTGCGGAGCCGGTCGGCCCTGCGGACCCTGCGGACCCTGCGGACCCTGCTGGCCGGGCGCACGCTGCGGCAGGCCGGCCTGCGGGCGGTTGCCCGGACGGGCACCCTGCTGCTGCGGGGCGCCGGGTCCGCCCGGACGGCCGTGCTGCGGCTGCTCGCCGGTCCGCGGGGCCGGAGCGCCCGGACCGCCGTCGAACTCGCCCGCGGGGCGCGGACGCTCCTGGCCGGGGCGGCCCTGGCCGCGGCGCGGCAGACCGTTCGGGGCGCCCTGCGGCGGACCCTGGCGGCCGGGGGCGCGCTGCGGCAGGCCGGTCTGAGGCGACTGCTGCGGCTGGCCCTGCTGGCCCTGCTGGCCTGCACCCGGCTGGGCGGGAGCCTGCGGCGCGGGGCCCGGCTGGCCCTGGCCGCGGCGGCGCGGCTGGCCCTGACCCGGCTGGCCGGGACCCTGCTGAGCCTGGCCCGGACCCTGCTGGCCCGGACCCTGCTGGCCCGGACCCTGCTGGCCCTGAGCCGGCTGGCCCGGCAGGACGGGGTTCTCGCGCAGCGACTGCCCGACCCTACGGGTCGGCAGTCCGGCCAGGCCGCCGGGCGCACCCGGGCCGGTCGGCGCGGCAGGAGCGCCGGGCGCGGCGGGAGCCGCCGGCGCGCCCGGACCGCCCTGGCCGAGCTGCGGACGCCCGCCCTGCGGGGCACCGCCGCCCGGGCCCTGGCCGAGTGCGGCCGGACCGTTCTGGCGGCCGGGCGGCATCTGGCGCTGCTGGCGCGGCGTCGGGGCGACCCCGCGCTGCTGCTTGCCCGGGCCGCCGGGGCCAGGACGGCCGGCGCCGCGGCGGTCGGCGGAGTTGGTGACGTCGACGGGGAGCATGACCAGCGCGGTGGTGCCACCGGAGTCGCTGGGGCGGAGCTGGATCCGGATGCCGTGTCGCAGGGACAGGCGGCCGACCACGAAGAGGCCCATGCGGCGGGAGACCGAGACGTCCACCGTCGGCGGGTTGGCGAGGCGCTCGTTGATCTCGGCGAGGTCGTCCGGGCTGAGGCCGATGCCGGTGTCGTGGATCTCGACCAGCACCCGGCCGTCCGGCAGGGCGTGGCCGGTGACCCGGACGCGGGTCTGCGGGCTGGAGAACGAGGTGGCGTTCTCCAGCAGCTCGGCGAGCAGGTGGACGAGGTCGTTGACGACGCGGCCGGCGACCTCGGCCGACGGCACGGCGGCGAGTTCGATGCGCTCGTACTGCTCCACCTCGGAGGCGGCGGCGCGGAGCACGTCGACCAGCGGGACGGGGCGGGTCCAGCGACGGCCCGGGTCCTCACCGGCGAGGACGAGGAGGTTTTCGCCGTTGCGGCGCATGCGGGTCGCGAGGTGGTCGAGCTTGAACAGGTTGGCCAGCTGGTCCGGGTCGGCCTCGCGGCTCTCCAGCTCGGAGATCAGCGACAGCTGGCGCTGGATCAGGCCCTGGCTGCGGCGCGAGAGGTTGGTGAACATCGCGTTGATGTTGCCGCGCAGGAGGGCCTGCTCGGCGGCGAGACGGACGGCCTCGCTGTGCACCATGTCGAACGCGTGCGCCACGTGGCCGATTTCGTCGGTCGAGTCGACGGCGACCGGTTCGACGGTGGTGTCGACGTCGTGCGGGTCGCTCTCGGAGAGCGTCTTGACCAGCTCGGGCAGGCGGCGCTCGGCGACGTCCTCGGCCGCGGTCTGCAGTCGGGTCAGCGAGCGCACCATCGAGCGGGCGATCAGACCGGCGCCGCCGAGGGCGACGAGCAGGGTCAGGGCGACGGCGGCACCGATGATCAGGGCCTCGGTGTCGGCCTGGGACTGGAGGTCCTGGGCCTTTCCGTCGAGGTCCTCGATCAGCTTGGACTCGATCCGGCGCTCGGCCGTGATCTTGGTGGTGGCCTTCTCGTACCAGTCCTTGTACGAGACGGGCTCGGTCTGGTGGATGCCGCCCGGCTGGAGGATCGAGCGCGAGTAGCGGTCGGCCTCGGCGACCACGTTGTTGTAGCTCAGCTGGCCGCGCAGGTTGTCCAGGTCGTGCGCGGTGTAGATGTTGTTGAAACTGGTGAGCGCGTTGTCGTACGTGGTGCGCAGGCGGATGCCGAAGGACTCGTCGCTCGCGCTCAGGTCGGGGGTCTTGGGGTTGGCCAGACCGGCGCTGATCAGCGCGCGCTGCTGCGAGGTGGCGTCCTTGGCCAGCGAGAACTGCTGAAGGGCGCGGGTGGCGACCAGCAGGTCCTTGTTGTTCGAGGCGAGCGCGATGTCCTGGGTGATGCCCAGCAGGTCGCGGATGATCACGTCGTAGGCGGTGATCGTCGCCTGGATGTTCTGGTTGTTCTGGTACGGCGTGTTGCGGGCGTCCGCGATTGAGTTCAGGTCCTTGCGGATCTGGAACAACAGGGCCTTCCCGCCGGAGAGTTCGAGGTTCTCGAACTTGTCAGAGGAGGCGGTGAAGGTGCGGCTGAGGTCGTCGGTGGACTTGCGGGCGGCGACGATCTCGTCGTCCAGCGGGTCGTTCGGACGGTTGGTGATGTAGCCGGCGCTGATGTCGCGCTCGGTCTGCAGGGCGTCCGCGAGGTTGGTCGCCTTCTTGGCCAGGTCGGACAGGTTGGCCATCTGGGCGAGTTGCTGGGAGTTCTCCAGCGAGGTCTGGATGCGCAGGCCGCCGAGGACCAGCGAGACCAGGACGGGCAGCGCGAGCAGGGCTATGAGCCGGGTGCGGATGCGCCAGTTGCGCATCGCGAGCCGGCTCAGACCGGTGGCGCGGCGCCTGGTCAGGGTGGTCCGGAGCTTGTCCCGGGCGGACTTCCGTTCCTGGCCGTCCCCGTCCGGGCCGGCGGGGGCCTCGGGCGTCACGGGGTCGGTCGGGCCACCGGGGGCCGCCGCCTGCTGAGGTGCTGCCCCGGGCTCGCGCGACTCCGGGTCACCCGCGGCGCCGCTACCCCTTTTGAAACGTCCCTGCACTGGCGTCGCAACCTCTGGACCGGGCGTCCCGCCGCGTCGCCACGGCCTGGACGGTGTCGAGTTTCGTCCGCACCCCGGCCGGTCCGGGAGAGCGGGTCGCCGGGGTGGACTGCTCCCTACCCACGGTCCGTGGCATTCCAGCACAGCCAGGGAATCCCAACAAGGGCCGCCGGAACCTGCCGCCGGGTACTACCGACCGCATGCGGGATCTCACTGACTGTGCGGTAACCGGACCGGAATACCGCCTTTTTCGGACACTCGCCGGATACATGCCAACGTGACCCGAGATCGACAAGAGTCGCAGACCTGCCGAAATGCCCGTTGTGTGCGGAATGCCGGTAAATTCCGATCCGGCGATATGTCGGATATTCGTGATTTGTGCGTCAATTTGTGAGCAAAATCACAGGCTAATGTGTAGCTTTGGTCACGGCCTCTGTGGAATGAGATCTCGTAACCTGGCTGTCTCCGGAGCACGGCCCGATCAGCCTGCCCAGAACCCCTCCGAATCAATCGGAATCACGCAGGCCGGCGCGGAATCCCTGGCGATCCGCCCGGCCACGAACACGAGGTGCTCTCGATGTCCCTGGCGAAGAAGGCCACCAAGTCCACGCTGTCCTGCCGCTCCACGGCGAACCCGCGCCGGACCACGCTGGCCTCGGTCGAGGACTTCAGCAAGATCCCGGGCGCCCGCAAGTCCGAGGACGTCGTCACCTACGCCACCGAGCTGCCGGCCAGCACCGCCAACCCGCGTCGCACCCAGCTGATGGTCGCCCCGGTCATCGCCCCGCTGGACTGACCCGACCCGAGCTCCGTCCAGGGCGCCGCGAACCCGCCGGTTCGCGGCGCCCGCTGCTATTCGCCCGCTCGCCTCCGGGGCGCTTCTGGCCCGGCGCCGACGGTCGGCGGGCGCTGCGCCACCTCCTTCGTCGGCGGCTTGGCCCTTCTCCCTCTCGGCACCGGCGCGTCCCTTCGGCTCGGGGCGGGTTGCTCGCCCGCTCGCCTCCGGGGCGCTTCTGGCCCGGTGCCGACGGTCGGCGGGCGCTGCGCCACCTCCTTCGTCGGCGGCTTGGCCCTTCTCCCTTTCGGCACCGGCGCGTCCCT
>NZ_JBHXEG010000167.1:0-5509 GCF_042724935.1 Kitasatospora sp. NPDC127060 | reverse complement strand
GACTTTACCGACTACCCAGTGGCTGCTTAATTGTGCCGTTTGATGGACCTTTTGTCCTGAAACAGCATTATTTACCGATCGGCAAGGAACCCTCCGCGACGTACAGACAGGTGTAAGAGCGGAGTGATCGTGCGTCGGTCGATGGTGTTGCAGGACCTTCGAGTCCAGGAGCTGAAGCGAGCTGGCGGCGGATCGAACTACACGATCGTGGGTCCCGATTCGTTCGTGATTGACGAAGCCGACAGTTTCCTGCGGCTGTACGACGGGCTGGGATCGCAGCGAACCTACGCCTACTTCCTGGTCGATCACCTTCGCTGGCGAGTTCGGGAAGGGCTGACGACCGAGTCGGTAACCCTCGTGGATCTGCATCGGTACATGGGGGCCGTGGGGGCGCGGGTGCCGATGCCGTTCGGCTTGCCGTGGAGGGTCCCACCGAAGCGCCCCTACGACACGTCGGCGCTCGGAGTCGCGGCGGCCTGCCTGAAGGGCTTCTACGTCCACTGCTGCACGGCCTCCGGGATCAACGACGAGCTGCGGCTCGCACTGGCCCTGCAACGGCTTCCCACACAGGCGGACCGGGACCGTGCCCTGAAGGGACACATCATGACCCGGGCGCCGGCCAACCCCCTGACGAAGAACGGACGGAACCGGGGGCGCCCGCAGCGGCGCCATCCGAAGATGCTCCCGGAGGGAGCCCGCCCGGAACTGGTGACGGCGGTGAACACCGCTCGCGACGAGATGGTCGTGACCTGGCTCTCCGACACCAGCTTGCGAATCGGCGGTCTGACCGGACTGCACCTGGCGGATCTCCACCTGCGCGACGACGCGCCCTGCGGCGAGTGCCGGAGCCCGCATCTGCACGTCTGCCATCGCTGGGGGAACCCGAACCGGGCCGCGGCGAAGATCAAGCCGGATTGGCGGGTGGTGGACGGGGTGATCACGGGCGGGGAGATCTACCGGGCCAGCCCGGCGATGATCAGCAGCTACTTCAAGTACATGACGACCGAGTACGCAAAGCACGCGGCCGGGCACGGAATGCTGCTGATCCAGTTGGCGGGCCCGAACCGGGGCATGCCCTGGACGGCGGACGCCGCCCGGGGCATGCTCCGGCGGGCCGGCCGACGCGCCGACCTGCCGGGGCGGATCACGCCGAAGGCATTCCGGCACCAGTTCACCAATGACGTGATGGACGCCTCCGGCGGTGATCCGCTGGTCGCGAAGGCGGCTGGGAACTGGGCATCGGCCAAGATGGTCGACGAGGTCTACGGCCACCCGGACCTGCACTCGCCGGAGTTCGGCGCCGCACTGAAGAGCGTGTGGGGTGAGGAATGACAGCTCTCCGCCTCCTGCCGATGGTGGCGAACGGCACCGTGGCGTCGCGCACGACCACCGACCGCCTGGAACTGCTGCGGACTTTGATCGCGGCGCCGACCTTCGACCCGCTGTTCCGCGAGGACGTCATCTGCGTGCCCGGACACCACCCGAACTACGGCTGGCTCTGCCCGGTCGGAGGCTGCCGGCGGGCCGCAGACGGCAGAGAGTTCTGCTGGACGCATTCGCGCGAGTGGACCCAGGTGAAGGCGTCGGGCGGCAACATCACCGACTTCCTGAGGGCGGCCCAGCCGCTGAAGTCACTCTCGTGGCACGCCGCACCCGACTGCATCGTCTGCCCCGGCATTCCGTCCTTCAGCAATGACCAACTCTGCTACCTGCACGCACACCAGTGGCCGCAACGCCGCAGGGACCACGCCGCGCGGACGGGCCAGGAGCTCACCTTCGACGCCTGGCTGGGCTCGGCCAGGCGCTACACCGCATTCGGCGGCTGTCGGGTCCTGTCCTGCCCCGAGCAGGCAGGATTCCCGATCGGTCTGTGCTACCGCCATCACCGGCAGTACCAGCGCGAAGGCTGCCCTGGAGGCGCTCGCATGCCGACGAACTGGTCGAGGTCCCTGGCCAAGGTCGGGCACGTCGAGACCCTCTACACCGATGAGGCACGATTTCGACGCTGGTGTTCGGAGACCGGCCCCACACGGCGTGCGAACGGCCAGGTGTCTCTTCTGGGGCTTCGGCCACTGGCCAAAGCCGAGATCCAGTGGACGATGTTCCACCACGTCCAGGGAACGAAGGAAGGCGCGACCTGGCCGCTGTCATGGATCGGTCGGGTTGCCGACTGCTGCAGGGAACAGGACGTGAACTCCCTGGTCGACCTTGACCTGGACGCCTGCGTCCTGCACGCACGGCAGGTCGCCAAGGGGATGCTCAAACACCTGAGGCTCGCCTACTTCACTCGCGAGGACACCAAGGAAGCGGGCTTCATCGAGACCGATCACTTCGGTGTCCGCTTCCCGCAGGCCGAGAGCCACATCGACCTCGCCGGCATTTCACAGCGCTGGCTGCGGGACCTGCTCTGGGACGACTTGGCGGCGGAGTTCATCGCCAAGCCGTCCCGTTCCCGATGGCCGGTGGACCAAAGGCGGCGCGGCGTCATTGAGCTGTCCGCCTTCCTCCTGGCCCGCGCCCCCGCAGGCGGGAACGACCCCGAGGCGCTGACCAGCGTCCACATGGTCGACTTCATCGCCGATCAGCGACACCGGGCCAAGAACGGACTGCCGTCGCTGGGACTCCGCAAGCAGGGCCGCGAGGGCACCAGCGTGATGTCGGACGGCATCGCCTGCGACAACCTGAACGGGGTCCGACGCCTGCTTCGCGGCGCCTTGGAGACCGGAGCCTCAGAGGCCATCGGTCTCGGCCGCGAATTCATCGTCGCGCTGCCCCAGTCCCAGAAGAAGGTCGGCCGACGCAAGCCCTTCTCCGACGAGGTCGCCAAGGCGCTGGCATCGCCGGCCAACCTCACGGCCCTGGAGGCCCTGGACAGCGGTGACCGCGGTCTTCGGGATATCTGGGAGGGCCTCGTCGTCACCGGGCGACGCTGCAGCGAGGTGTTGAACGTCCGTCTGGACTGCATTGACCGGCACGGCGAGATCCCGATGTTCTGGCACGACCAGACCAAGGTCGGGAACTTCGACGAGGGAATCCGCATCTCCGAGCGGCTCTTTCAGCGCCTGCAGGCCCGCCAGGCCAAGACCACCGACCGGTTCGTCCAACGCAACGGCCGCCTACCCACCCAAGCCGAGCGGCTGGAGCTGGCCCTGTTCCCCCGCGCGACCTGCAACAAGCAGGGCATCAAGGGAGTCTCCTACGGTTGGTTCTCCACGCTGTTCAGCGCCTGGGTCAAGAGCCTGGAGCTTCGGGCCGTCGCTCACCAGGCCCGCCACACCCTGGCCACCAACCTCCTCAAAGCCGGCGCCAACCTGACCCACGTGAAGCGCTACCTCGGACAAATTTCCGAGGCGATGGCCGAGCACTACGTCCACATCGCGAACACCGACCCCCGACTCAACACCGCCCTCGAAACCGTTTGGGTCGCCGGCCCCGGCGCCCTCGAACCCGGCATCGTGCTGTCGGACATCGAGCCGATGAGCCGGGAACGCGCCGAAGCCCTCCTCATCGACCTCAGCCGCACCTCCACCCCCGCCGAAGGCGGCTTCTGCACCTTCCAACCAGTCGTGAACGGTGACGCCTGCCCCTGGAACCTGAACTGTCACAACTGCGACAAGTTCGTCATGTCCGGCGCCGACCTCGTCTACTGGCACCGCAAGCGCGAGCAGTGGCGGATGCTCGCCGAACGCGCCCCTGACAGTGCCACCGCCGACTTCCTCCACGAGGTATTCGAGCCCACAGCCCGCGCCATCGACGGCCTGGAGAAGGCCCTGGCCGCAGTCGGCCTCTTGGAGGACGCGCTCGCACTCGACCTTCGCCGCCCCCAGGACTACTTCGGCCGCGTCTGGAGCACGGCCTTCCAGGCCCAGAAACTCGCAGACCACGCCCCAGGAGGCGATGCCGAATGAGACCGGAGTCCACCACGGCGGCCATCGCCGCCCGCCGTCGACAGACCGAGGACAAACTGTCCCGCGTGGCAACAGCGATCGGCCAGCTCCGACGAGAGCGGGGCCACCTGACTATCCGCGGGATCGCCCAGCGGGCCGGCGTGTCCACCACCTTCCTCTACGAGAACGCGGACGCCCGCGCACTCGTCAAGAATGCGGTCGCCGACAGCCGCAGTCGTTGTGATCACCTGGCTCAGCAGCAGCACGAGCAGATCGAGGCGACCTGGCGCGAGCGCGCGCTGAACGCCGAGGCCGAGCTCACCCGAACCCAGAAGGAGGTCCTGGCCCAGCGCCGGCAGATCGGCGAGCTCATGGGGCAGATCCGCGACTTCGACCAGATGGTCCCCGGCGAGTCCGTCCAGGCCCTCGTCACCGAGAACACCAGCCTCAAGCACCGCGTCCAACAGCTCACCCAAGAGCACCGAACTCTGCAGGAGCGGCTCGAAGGCGCCCGCTCCAACCTTCGCTTCGCCGACAAGCGCATCGCTGCCCTCGAAGCCCAGATCCTCGAACTCCAATAGCAGCCAATCTAGTTGGAACATATCCGGATGCGTCCGGAGTTGACGGTCGAGACCATGGTCTCCGTCACCCTGCGGTGACCTGCCATTCAAGATCATCAACGGGAGAACGGCCTGACCATGCGGCTGATATTCATCGACGACAGCAGGCAGATGGACTGCCCACGTGAAAGGGTCGGCGATCTGATCGCCCTCGGAGGTGTCAGCGTCCCGGAGAAGTCCGTGCTGCCCTTCGCCGAGGACCTGCAGAGGATCAAGAAGGACCTCGGGATTCCGGCCGACGAAGAGATCAAGTGGAAGCCCGCGAAGAAGAGCTTCCTTGCGACCGCCGGCGGCGACCTGGTGAAAGATCTCCGACGCCGGATGCTCCAGGCCGCCATCGACCGGGACATCCGATCAATGGTTGTCATCCTCGATCACTCGCGCGCATACACCGGCTGCACCGTCGAGGAGGCCGGGCGCGAGATCCTCAAGTGGCTCTACGAGCGCATCTCGATGCACCTGGGCGACCACGACGACGTCGGCATCGTGTTCGCTGACAAACCGGGGGGCGGCTCAGCTCAGGAAGGCAAGTGGCTTGCCAGCACCCTCGCGCTCACCGACAACGGCACCGAGTACATCGCCCCGGGCAAGGTCGTCCTCCCCATCGTCACAGCACCGAGCCATCACGTTCCACATCTGCAGCTGGCGGACCTAGTCGTGGCTGCCTCCACTGCAGCGGTCGCTGGCCGGCAAAGTGCGGTCGACCTGAAGGACCTCCTCTATCCGCTTGCGCACAAGCGATCGACCGGGTCCATCAACGGCGCTGGCGTCGTGATCTATCCCGACCGCCCGAACCTCTACTACCGGGCCTTCGGCGAGGAGACGTACTGGAGGGGCTGGGTGGGTTTCGGGCTGCCGGACAAGCAGTTTGACTACTTCGACAACGTCGGGCTGAAGCCCTCCGCTTCCCAGCCATGATTGCCAGGTGAGTGCGTCCCGGACATGAACGCGACGCATTCACCCAGCTCAGAGGCGATGCGAACTCGCGGCGGTTCGGAAAAC
>NZ_JBHXEG010000166.1:0-5553 GCF_042724935.1 Kitasatospora sp. NPDC127060 | reverse complement strand
CCACCGGACCGCGTCCGGCGGGGCGGAGTGCTGTCGGGCGGCAGGTCCCGTGCCGGCTCAGGACGCCAGCCGGGCCGCTGCGGCCGGCTCACGCGCCTCCAGCGCCGGATCGCCGGCCAGCACCGCCTGGTGCAGCCGCTGCAGCCGCGCCGACGGCTCCACGCCGAGCTCGTCGATCAGCGTCCGGCGCAGTGACCGGAAGGCGTCCAGTGCCCGCCACGGGCTGCCCGAGCGGTACAGCGCCGTCATCAGCAGCGAGCAGAGGTTCTCGTTCATCGGGTGCTGCGCGACGAGCATCCGCAACTCGCCGAGTAGCAACTGGTGGCGCCCGAGCAGCAGATCGGCCTCGATCCGTTTCTCCAGCACCTGCATCCGGGTCTCCTCCATGCCGAGGACCTCCGTCTCCAGCACCCGGCCGACCGGCACGTCCACCAGCGCCGGCCCCCGCCACAGCGCCAGCGCCCGGCCGAGCTGCCCGGAGGCGACCCGGGGGTCGCCGCCGTCCAGCGCGGCGTTGCCCAGCGCGGCCAGGCGCTCGAACTCCGCCAGGTCGCAGCTGTCCGGGCGGACGGCGAGCTGGTAGCCGCCGAAGGAGGTGACCAGTACCTCCTTGGCCGACCGGTGGGCGGAGGCCGGCAGCGCGGCCGTGATCTTCCGGCGCAGCTGCAGGATGTACGTCTGCAGCGTGGTGGCCGCACTGCGCGGGATGTGGTGTCCCCACACCTCCTCCATCAGGGTCGGCACCGGGACGATGCGGCCGGCGCGCAGCGCCAGCAGCGCCAGCACCTGCCGGGGCTTTCCGGCGCTCGGAACCATGGACCTGCCGTGCTCGCGGATGGAGAACTGACCCAACACCTCGATATCCACGATGGGATCCCCCTTCAAGGTTGGCTTTCCGTCCTGCGGTTGAGCATGTCATCCGGGCGGGGACGGGCCCAGTGACGTCGTCACGCATTCCGGTGTGACGCCGTCATGCGGGATGTGCTCCGGTTCATAGGAGGGGGCGGAAGGGCGGGTGCCGCGGGCCGGAAGGGCGGGTGCCGCGGGTCGGCCGGACGGGTTGCCGTAGGGCCGGTCGGCGAGGCCGCCTCCAGCGACGGTCCACCGGCGGTCCAGCTCCGGTGAACAGCCTTTCGGTGGACCGGACGACGGGGCCGGCCGACACGACCGAGTGGGATGGGGTGAGCGTGCATGGCCGTGGACGCGGGGAGTTTTCGCGAGCTGTTCGGCGCCTTCCCGACGATGGTCTCCATCGTCACGGCGATCGACGCGGCCGGCGAGCCGCGCGGCCTGACCTGCAACGCGGTGTCCGCGGTGTCCGTCGACCCGCCACTGCTGCTGGTGTGCGTGGACCGGCGCTCGCAGACCCTGGACGCCCTGCACAGCGCGGGCGCCTTCGTGCTCAATGTGCTGGCCGACGGCGCCCAGGACGTCGCGCGGACCTTCGCCGGACGGGCGGAGCGCAAGTTCGCCGGGCAGCGGTGGCGGCCGTCGGCGGCGGCCGGCGGCGCGCCCGTACTGGTCGACGCGGTGCTCGCCTACGCGGAGTGCGTGGTGGTGCAGAGCCTGGAGGCCGGCGACCACTGGATCTTCCTGGCCCGGGTGGACGGCGCCGAGACGCTGCCGCGCACGCCCGTGCTGTACCACCGGGGCGTTTTCGAGCCGTGGCGGCCTCACGCCCGGCAGGTCGGCAGCCGCCCGTGAAAGTCCACCATCTCGGCGAACAGCGCGCCGACGTCCAGCGCGGCCCCGGGCTGGGCCCCGAGCAGTTCGGCGTAGGCCCGGCGCAGGTTGGGGACGAGCCGTTCGGAGTCGAGCAGGGCGGCGAACTCGCCGAGTTCGCAGTCGCGGGCGGCCTCCAGCGGGCTGAGCCCGGCCGCCAGGCCGTCGGCCGCGAGCCGCTGGACCCACCGCAGGTAGCGCTCCGTCACGTCGAACAGCTCGGGGCCGCCCACCGGGCCGTGGCCGGCCACCACCGTCTCGGCGCCGAGCGCCCGCAGCCGCCGGACCACCTCGATGGATCCGGAGACCGAGCCCATCATGCAGAACGGGGTGACCCCGGACATCACCACGTCCCCGGTGAACAGCACCCGCTGCTCGGGCAGCCAGACCACCGAGTCGTCGCCGGTGTGGGCCGGACCGGGGTGGATCACCTCGACCACGGTGCCGCCGACGTGCAGGGTCACGCCGTCGCGGTAGGTGAGGGTGGGCGGCGCCAGCTCGACCTCGCCCCAGCAGACCTCCGGCCACAGCGTGGTCAGGTGGAGTCCGGCGGCCGTCATCTCGGTCCGGGTGCGTTCGTGGCCGACCACCACCGCCTCGGGGAAGAGGAAGTTGCCGAACGCGTGGTCGCCGTGGAAGTGGGTGTTGACCAGGTACCTCGGCGGCTCGGGCGCCACCGTGGCGACGGCCGCGCGCAGCCGGCAGGTGCGGGCCTCGGTCGCGGCGGTGTCGACCAGCGCCGACCGGCCGTCCGACACGACCAGGCCGGCGTTGCTCAGGCACCAGCCGCCGTCGGGCTGGACGTACGCGAAGACGCCGTCGGCCACCTCCTCCAGCCGGCCGGCCGGCGGTGGTGCGGTGGTGGGGGTGCTGTCGGTCGTGGTCACGGGACTCTCCTCGGTCGTCGTCGCGGCCCGCTCCCGGGGGTCGGGAGGCGTGGGCGCCGGTGACGTCCAACCATCCGTGCCGCAGGTGGAGTTCGGCTCGAACGGCAGCCATCGAACACGGCCTGCGGACAGCGCCCGCCTCTCCGGCATAGAGTCGATGGCGAGCCGCGACCAAGTCCGCTGTACGGGGGAGTACCGGATGTCACGCCTGCCCGATGAGAAACTTCCGTCCCGACTCGCTGTCCGCATGGTGCTCGGTGTCCAGTGCGGCATCGCCTTCATGATGGTCCTCAACCTCCTCGCCGAACACCCCACTCCGGCCCGGCTGGCCGGATCGCTGACCGCTTTCCTCGGGGTGTTCACCCTGCAACTGATGCACTGCCTGCCCGCCGGCCAGCGGTTCCGCGACCGTTACGGTCGACCCAGCCTCGCCGTCCAGGCCGCGCTGACCTACCTCCCGATGGTGCTCTGCGGCCTCAACTGGGGTGGTATGGCCGGGTTCCTGGCCGGCTCCACCCTGCTGCTGCTCCGCTCCCGGGTCGCCTGGACCCTGTTCGCGGTGGAGGCGGTCTCCACCGGGGCGCTGGCGGCGGTGCTCTCGCGTGACCCGTTGGGCGTCGCCTGGCTCATCATGTCGACGGTGGTGATCGGCCTGATCGTGTACGGGCTGACCAGGGTCGCCGAACTGGTCGCCGAACTCCACCGGGTGCGCGCCGAGGTGACCAGGCTGGCGGTCGACCGGGAGCGGCTGCGGGTGGCCCGCGACCTCCACGACCTGCTCGGGTACAGCCTCTCGGCGATCATGCTCAAGAACGAGCTGACGTACCGGCTGATGGGTCGCGACGACGAGCGGGCCAGGGACGAACTGTCCGAGGTCCTGACCATCACCCGGCAGGCGCTCGCGGACGTCCGAGGGGTGGCCTGGGGCTACCGGGAGATGTGCTTCGCCGACGAACTCGACTCCGTGCACGGGGTGTTGGACGCCGCCGGGGTGACGACCGTGGTGGAGCCGCTGCTGGAGGTCGGCTCGCCCGAGGTCAACACCGTGCTGGCGACCGTGCTGCGCGAGGGGGTGACCAACCTGTTGCGGCACAGCGAGGTGCGGCACTGCCGGATCTCGGTCCGCCGGCGGGGCGGGCGGGTGCGGCTGACCGTGTCCAACGACGGGGTGCGGCCGAGGGCGTCCCGGGGCCGGCGCCGCGGCGGCGGACTGGACAACCTGACGCAGCGGGTGGAGCGGATCGGCGGCAGTCTGACGTCGATCGTCGACCGGGAGGGCTGGTTCCACGTGGTGGCGGACTGCCCGGTCGAGCCGGGACGGGAGGTTACGGTATCCAGCCGTTGTCCCGAGCGATTCGAACCGCGTCCAGCCGATTTCGCGCGCTGAGCTTCACCACGGCGGTGGTGAGGTAGTTCCGTACGGTGCCGACGGACAGGTGCAGTTGCCCGGCGATGTCGACGGCCTCCTCACCCGCCGAGGCGCGGGCCAGGACGTCGGTCTCGCGGGGTGTCAGCGGGTTCCGGCCGCGGTCCCACAGGGCGACCGCCAGCTGGGGGTCGATCACCCGGCGCCCGCCGGCCACCGTGCGGATGGCGGCGGTGAGTTCGGACGGCGGGGCGTCCTTGAGCAGGTAGCCGTGCACCCCGGCGTCCATCGCCCGGCGGATCATCCCGGGCTGGTCGAGGGCGGTGAGGATCAGCGTCCGGCAGCCGGGCAGGCGGGCCTGCACCTCGCGGGCCGCGGTGATGCCGTCCAGGCCCGGCAGGTTGACGTCGATGACGGCGACGTCCGGCCGGTGTTCCAGTACCGCGGCGAGGATGTCGTTGCCGGTCGCGACCTCGGCGACCACCTCCAGGTCGTCCTCCAGGGTGAGGAGGGCGACCAGGGCCCCGCGCAGGATGCGCATGTCCTCCGCCAACAAGATCCGAATCATTGCGCCCGACCCCCGTCTGCCGCATGCCGACCCGCCCCGCGCAGTCCCGCGCAGTCCCGCCCCGCTGTGTCCGGCGATGTCCCGTCCGGCTACGCCGTGGTGACCATCGGTCGATGGTAACAACACCGTGTGTCGGGCAGGGACGCTCTCATAGCGGGCCCGGTTACGGGGTGGGGCGGGGACGGGTTTCCCGGCGGGTTCGGTGCGGGGAGTCGGGGGCGGGGTTGCGGATCGCGTCGGAGGGGTTCCGGATTCGGGGGTTCCCTGTCTATCTCGACGTGAAGTATCTTGATGTCGAGATTGATGATGGACGTGAAACGGGGGCCCGTCATGCGGGGGAACGGACTGTGGGCACAGCTGCGGCGACCGCCGGGCGGGCGGGACGCGCGGATCATGCTGCTGGCCCAGGGCGTCGACCGGACCGGCACCGGGGTGTGGGCCGCCGCCTCGGTGCTGTACTTCAGCTACGTCTGCGGGATGGACGCCGGCCGGCTCGGACTGCTGCTCGGCGTCGGCGCGGTGGCCGGCATCATCGGTTCGCCGCTCGCCGGGCGGGCCGCCGAACGGCTGTCGGTGCGCGCGCTGTTGATCGGCTGCCACCTGCTGCGGGTGGCCACCATGGCGCTGCTGCTGGTGGTCGACGAGTTCACCGCGCTGCTGGCGGCCGTCGCCCTGACCTGCCTCGCCGAACGCGGCGCCAAGACCCTGGAGATGCTGTTCGCCACCCGGGTCGCGGGCGAGCGCCGCGCCACCTACCAGGCGCTGTTCCGCAGCGTCGCCAACGGTGGGTACGCGGTCGGGACGGGCTTCGCGGCGATCGGCCTGGCCGTCGGGACCACCACCGCCTACCGGGCGCTGATCGTGGCCAACGCGCTCTCCTACCTGCTGGCCGCCGCGCTGATCCGGCGCACCGGGGAGCCGGCCGGCCGCGTTCTGGCGGCGGCCTCCTCGGCGGCGCCGGTGCCGGCGGACGGCGCGGCCGACGGCGCGGCCCCGCCGGCCGGCGGGGC
>NZ_JBHXEG010000165.1:0-6071 GCF_042724935.1 Kitasatospora sp. NPDC127060 | reverse complement strand
CCGCCTCCTGCTGCTCCCGGTCCAACCGGACCTCCGCGAACACCTCCGCACCACGCCGCCAGGCCGCCCGCAGGCCCTGGAACGCCGGACCGTAGGCCAGGCCGGCGTCGGCCAGGCCCTGGTAGAACCCGTCGAGCGCGATGCTCTCGGCCTGCTCCGGCGGCCAGACCTCCCGTCCGGCCGGCTCGGGCGCCTCGGCGTCCGAGAGGACACCGGAGGCGTGCCGGACCCAGGGCTGTCCGGGTTCGTCCGCGCCGCGCGCGTACACCGCGAGCGCGCGACGGCCCCGGTCGTCGGCCGGGTCGAGTGCCAACTGCAGCTGCACCGCGCCGGTTTCGGGCAGGACGAGGGGGGCTTCCAGGGTGAGTTCCTCGACCCGGCCGCAACCGGCCTGTTCGCCTGCCTGCAGCGCCAGCTCGACGAAGGCCGTGCCGGGCAGCAGCACGACGCCGTTCACGGCGTGATCGGCCAGCCAGCGGTGGGAACGCAGCGACAGTCGACCGGTGAGGACGGTGCCCTCCGAACCCGCCAGGGCGACCGCCGCGCCGAGCAGCGGGTGGCCGACGGCCTCCACACCGGCCGAGGCCACGTCACCCGTGCCGGTGCCGGCCTCCAGCCAGTACCGCTCCCGCTGGAAGGCGTAGGTCGGCAGGTCCACCCGTGCGGCGCCCGGGTACACCCGGTCCCAGTCCACGTCGACGCCGTGGACGAAGGCCTCCGCGAGCGCGGTCGTGAAGCGCTGCGCGGTGCCGTCGTGGCGTCGGAGGGTGCCCAGGGCCGGGACGTCCAGACCGGGGACCAGGACAGGATGGGGGCTGACCTCGATGAACACATGCCCCTGCGCGGCCAGTTGACCGACAGCCTCCTCGAAGCGCACGGTCCGGCGCAGATTGCGGTACCAGTACCCGGCATCGAGCTCACCGCCCTCCAGCCACTCACCCGTCACCGTCGACAGGAACGGCACCCCGGCCGTACCCGGCCGCAACCCCGCCAGCACCTCCAGCAACTCCCCCTCGATCTCCTCCACCTGCGCGGAATGCGACGCGTAGTCCACCGGCACCCGACGCGCACCCTCCACCCGCGCCGACAACTCCTCCAACGGCCCCGTCGCACCCGAGACCACCACCGAACGCGGCCCGTTCACCGCCGCGACCGACAACCCCTCCACCAGCAGAGTCTCGGCCTCCACCCGACCCACCGGCACCGCGACCATCCCGCCCCGGCCCGACAACCGCAGCAACGCCCGCGAACGCAACGCCACCACCCGCGCACCGTCCACCAGACTCAAAGCGCCCGCCACACACGCCGCCGCGATCTCACCCTGCGAATGACCCACCACCGCGGCCGGCACCACACCGAACGAACGCCACAACTCCGCCAGCGACACCATCACCGCCCACAACACGGGCTGCACCACATCCACCCGCGCCAGCGCCGCCTCGTCACCCAACACCTCGTCCAGCGACCACTCCACGAACCCCGACAACGCCCGCCCGCACTCGGCCAACCGCGCCGCGAACACCGGCGACACCCGCGCCAGCTCCACCGCCATCCCGACCCACTGCGCCCCCTGCCCCGGGAACACGAACACCGGCTTGGCAGCCGTACGGGCGCTTCCCGTGACGACGTGCTCGACGGGCTCCGAGGCGACCAGTGCGGCAAGGCCCTGGAGGAATCCCTCCCGGTCCGCCGCCACCACGGCGGCCCGGTGCTCGAAAGCGGTACGGGCCGTCGCCAGGGACAGTCCGACGTCCGCGGCGGACCGCTCGGGGTGCGCCGCCAGGTAGGAGGCCAGCTGCCCGGCCTGGGCGCGCAGGGCCTCGGCGGACTTCGCGGAGAGGACCCACGGCAGCACCGCCTCGGCCGGGACCGGGGCCCGGTCCACCGGCTCCGACGGCTCGGACGCCGGCTCCTCGGGAGCCTGCTCCACGATGACGTGCGCGTTGGTGCCGCTGATCCCGAAGGAGGACACCGCCGCCCTGCGGGGCTCGCCCGTGGCCTCCCAGGGCCGCGCCTCGGTCAGCAGCGACACCGCGCCCGCGGACCAGTCGATGTGCGGGCTCGGCTCGTCGACGTGCAGGGTCTTGGGCATCAGGCCGCCGCGGATGGCCATCACCGACTTGATGATGCCGCCGACGCCGGCCGCGGCCTGGGTGTGCCCGATGTTCGACTTGAGGGATCCCAGCCACAGCGGGCGGTCCTCGGGGCGCTCCCGGCCGTAGGTGGCGAGCAGCGCCTGCGCCTCGATCGGATCGCCCAGCTTCGTCCCCGTGCCGTGCGCCTCGACCAGGTCGATCTGGTCGGAGGTCAGCTTGGCCTGGGCCAGTGCCTGACGGATCACCCGCTGCTGGGAGGGGCCGTTGGGGGCGGTCAGACCGTTGGACGCGCCGTCCTGGTTGACGGCCGAGCCACGGATCACCGCCAGCACCCGGTGCCCGTTGCGCCGCGCGTCCGAAAGCCGCTCCAGGAGCAGCAGGCCCACGCCCTCACCCCAGCCGGTGCCGTCCGCCGAGGCCGCGAAGGACTTGCAGCGGCCGTCCGAGGCGAGCCCGCGCTGGAGGGAGAACTCCACGAAGGTGGTGGGCGTCGCCATGACGGTCACACCGCCGGCGAGCGCCAGCGAGCACTCGCCCTGGCGCAGTGCCTGCGCCGCGAGGTGCACGGTGACCAGGGAGGAGGAGCAGGCGGTGTCGACCGTGACGGCCGGGCCCTCCAGGCCGAGGGCGTACGAGACCCGGCCGGACAGCACGCTGCCCGCGTTGCCGGTGCTCAGGTAGCCGTCCACGCCCTCGGGCACCTCGCCGAGTCCGCTCGCGTAGTCGTGGTACATGACGCCGGCGAAGACGCCGGTACTGCTGCCCCGGACGGAGGACGGGTCCACGCCGGCCCGCTCGAAGGCCTCCCAGGCGGTCTCCAGCAGCAGCCGCTGCTGCGGGTCCATGGCCAGCGCCTCACGCGGCGAGATCCCGAAGAAGCCCGCGTCGAACTCGCCCGCCTCGTGGAGGAAGCCGCCCTCGCGGACGTACGAGGATCCGGCGCGCTCCGGGTCCTCGTCGAACAGGGCGTCCAGGTCCCAGCCGCGGTCCTCGGGGAAGGCGCCGATGCCGTCGCGGCCGGCCGCGACCAAGTCCCACAGGTCCTCGGGCGAGCGCACGCCGCCCGGGTAGCGGCAGGCCATGCCGATGACCACGACCGGGTCGTCATCGATCGGGCCGCTCGGGACGGCGGGACGCTCGCCCGCGGCGTTCCGGCCGGGCTCCCCGACGAGTTCGGCGCACAGGTGCCGGACCAGGGCCTCCGGACTGGGGTGATCGAAGATCAGGGTGGCGGGCAGCCGGAGGCCGGTCTCGGTGGTGAGGCGGTTGCGCAGTTCCACCGCGGTGAGCGAGTCGAAACCGAGCTCCGTGAAGGCCCGGTCGACGGCCACCGCGTCCGCCGCGGTGTGGCCGAGGACCGCGGCCACCTGGGTGTGCACGAGGTCCAGCAGGGTCCGCTCCGACCAGTCGGCGCGGTTCGCGACGGCCGCCGACGCGGCGGCGGTGCGGCGGACCGGTACCCGCACCAGGCCGCGCAGCAGCGCGGGCACCGCGACCGAGCCCCCGGGGGACCGGAGGTCCAGGGGCGTCGGCACCAGCAGTGCCTCGTCCGTGTCCAGTGCCAGGTCGAACAGCCGCAGGCCCTCCGCCGCGGAGAGCGCGGCGAGGCCGGATCCGGTGATCCGCTCCCGGTCCCCGCTCGCCAGCCGGCCGCCCATTCCGCTGCCCTCGGCCCAGAGCCCCCAGGCCAGCGACGTGGCGGGCAGGCCGAGGCCGCGGCGGTACTGGGCGAGGGCGTCCAGGAAGACGTTGCCCGCGGAGTAGCTGCCCTGGCCGGGGGCGCCGAAGACGCCGGAGGCCGAGGAGAACAGGACGAAGGCGGAGAGCCCGCGGTCCTTGGTGAGCTCGTGCAGGTGCCAGGCGGCGTCCGCCTTCGGGCTCAGCACCGTGTCGACCCGCTCCGGGGTGAGCGAGCCGATCACCCCGTCGTCCAGCACGCCCGCCGTGTGGACCACGGCCGCCAGGGGCTGCTCGGCCGGGATGCCGTCGAGCAGCTCGGCCAGCGCCGTACGGTCGGTGACGTCGCAGGACACGACCCGAGCAGAGGCGCCGAGTGCCGCGAGCTCCTCGACGAGTTCGGCGGCGCCCTCGGCGGCCGGCCCGCGACGGCTGGTCAGCAGCAGCTGACGGACCCCGTGCTCCCGTGCCAGGTGCCGGGCCAGCAGGCCGCCGAGCCCGCCGGTGCCACCGGTGATCAGGACCGTGCCCGCGCCGTCCCAGGGGGACGCCTGGTCCGGTGCGCCCGTCACCCGGGCGAGTCGGGGGGCGAACGCCTGCCCGCCGCGCAGCGCGAGCTGGGGCTCGTCGAGGGTCAGGGCGGCCGCCAGGGCGGAGCCTGAGGCGGCCTCGCCGTCCAGGTCGACCAGGCGGAAGCTGCCGGGGTTCTCGGCCTGGGCCGACCGGACGAGGCCCCAGACCGGCGCCTGTTCCAGGCCTTCCACCTGTTCGCCGGGCCGGACGGCCAGGGCGGCGCGGGTGACGAACACCAGCTGGGAGGAGTGGTGGCGGGCGTCCGCCAGCCAGGCGTGCAGGAGGGCGAGCGCGCCGTGCGTCGCGCCGTGGACGTCGGCGGGGACGTCGGCGGGGACGTCGGCGGGGACGTCGGCGGGGACGTCGGCCAGGAGCTCACCCGTCCGGCCGCAGGACGCCAGCACGGTGGCCGGCACCGGGTCGAGGGCCAGCAGTTCCTCGACCGAACCGACCCAGCACTGGGCCCCCTGGTCGGCAGCCTCGGGGAGCGGCTGGGCCGCCCAGTCGACGCGGAACAGCGAGTCACTCCGGTGCTTCCGCTGCTGCCCGGCGACCGGGCGCAGGGCCAGCTCCTCGACGGTGGCGACGGGCGCGCCCGTCGCGTCAGCGACGTCCAGGGCGACGGCGTCGGTGCCCGCCGGGGACAGCCGGACCCGCAGCGCGGACGCACCGGTCGCGTGGAGGGTGACCCCGGACCAGGAGAAGGGCAGGCTGGGCCGGTTGTCGGTGACGAACTCGCCCAGTCCGACGGCGTGCAGGGCCGAGTCGAGCAGCGCCGGGTGCAGGGCGAAGCGACCTGCCTCGCGCTCCTGCGGCAGCTCGACCTCCGCGAACACCTCCTCGCCGCGCCGCCACACCGCGCGCAGCCCCTGGAAGGCCGGGCCGTAGCCGAAGCCCGCCTCGGCCAGGTGCGGGTAGAGCCCCTCGACCGGGACCTCCTCCGCGTCCTGCGGGGGCCAGACGGTCATGGCGGTGGCGGCGGGTGTTCCGGCGGGACGGGTGGGCGTGGCGGAGCCCAGGCGGCCGGTGGCGTGCCGGGTCCAGGGCTCGTCCCCGTGGCGGGAGTGAAAACTTATCGGGCGGGCGCCCTGCGCGTCGGGACGGCCGACGCTGACCTGCAGCTGGACGGAGTCCTGGTCGGGCAGGATGAGCGGCGCCTCGATGGTGAGCTCGTCGATGCGGTCGCAGCCCACCTGGTCACCGGCGCGAACGGCCAGCTCCACGTAGGCGGTTCCGGGCACGAAGACGGTTCCGGCAATGGCGTGGTCCGCCAGCCAGGGATGGGCGCTCACCGACAGCCGTCCGGTGAACAGGACCTGGTCGTCGTCCGCCAGTACCACCATCGCGCCGAGCAGCGGATGCCCGGCCGGGAGCACACCCGCCGAGGCGACGTCGCCCAGCCGGTCGACGGTCGTCCAGTAGCGCTGACGCTGGAAGGGGTACGTCGGAAGGTCGACGCGGCGGCCGGAGAACACCGCCGGCCAGTCGGGCGCGACACCGTGGGCGAAGAGGTCGCCGAGCGCGGACATCGCCGCGAGGGGCTCCTCGCGGTCGCGGCGCAGGAGGGGGGCGAAGACGTGGCCGTCGGTCGCGGTTCCGGTGTCGCTGTCGGTGTCGGTGTCGCTGTCGGTGTCGGTGTCGGTGAGGCAGTCCTGGGCGAGGGCCGTCAGGACGCCGTCCGGGCCGAGCTCGACGAAGCGGGTCGCGCCCAGCTCGGCCGCGGTG
>NZ_JBHXEG010000164.1:0-6092 GCF_042724935.1 Kitasatospora sp. NPDC127060 | reverse complement strand
CCACCCCGGCGCGGCTGCTCGGTCTGGCCGACTCGACCGGCTCGCTGGAGACCGGCAAGCTCGCCGACCTGGTCGTGGTCGACTCCGACAGCTACGACCTGGTCGCCGTGATGCGCCGGGGCCGCTGGGCGGTCGGCGGCGAGAGGTTCCGCACCGTCAAGTCCGCCTGAGCGAAGGCGACGGCCGCCCTCCCCCGAAGGGGACGGGCGGCCGCGGTGCGTCCGGAGCGGGTCTCAGCTGTTCGGCTCCACCGTGATCTGGTCGATCAGGATCGGCCCCGAGGGGACGGTGAAGGTGACCGAGTTCGACCCGGCCTGGAACTGCGGGAGTATCCAGGTGTTGAACCAGGACGAGGCCGGATCCTTGCCCGGCGAGTAGTTCTTGAAGGTCAGCCCGCTCGGCCAGTCCTTGCCGTTCACCGAGGCCGCGCCCCTCACGTCGGCACCGGCGTTGTTGTAGTGCACGGTCAGCTTGTACGTCCCGGCCGTCGCGATCTGGCCGTTCCAGGTCACCGTGCCGCCCTGCTGGAGCGTCAGGTAGCTGCCGTCGGCGGACTTGGCGCCCTTGACGGCATTGCCGGACGGCGCGTTCTGGCCCTGCAGCTGGCCGGCGTCCACGGTCGCCGGGCCGGCGGAGACGGTGGCGCTCGCCGAGGGCGAGGCCGTTCCGGTCGAGCCGCTCGACGCCGCGGTGCCGCTGGGCGCCGGCGGGGCGGCGGTCGTGGTGCCGCCCTTGGCGGACTTGTCGCCGTCCGGGTCCCCGGTGGACAGGGCGATCCCGGCACCGATCGCTATCGCCGCGACCACGGCGACCGCCCCGATCACCGCGCCCTTGCTCCGGCCGCTGCTCGGTCGCTCGTCCCCAGGCTGCGGCCGGGAGTGCTCGGCGTAGCGGGTCTGCTGGGCGCCCCCGCCGTACTCGGCCTGCTGCGGGGGCACGCCCGGCTGCCCGTACGGGCCCTGCGGGGGCATGCCCTGCTGGCCGTACGGCGGCTGCGCCGGTCCGGGCTGGCCGTAGCCCGGCTGCTGGGTGCGGGTCGGCTGGCCGTACTGCGCCCGCCCCACCTCCATCGGCCGGTTGTACGACGTCCGGGGCACCCCCTGCTGCGGCTCGGCCGACTGTCCGGCGGAGCCGTCGGCCGGGCGGTAGAGGTAGCCGAACGGGTCGTCGTCCTGCGGGGCACCGCCCGCCTGGCCCTCGGGCAATCCGTTGTCGCCGGCGGTCGTCACGGTGGTCTGCTCCCCCATCCGGTGTACGCCGCGCGCGGGCGGCGCGGATCATGGACGCTGTCGTACCGGGAACCCTACCTGTCGTACCTGACAGCAGGAAAAGAACCCTTGACAACCCGTGGGTAACCTGTGCGTCGCCGGATCCTCGGCACCCGACCGATCCGCCGACCGACCCGCCGACCGACCCGCCGACCGACCCGCCGACCACCGGAAGGGCGCCGGGGAGCGCGCGGAACGCCCCTCCCGGTCAGCCCGCGCGCCGGTGCGAACGCTCGCCGCGCGCCCCGCGCACCGCGCCGCCCCGGGCCCGCTTCTCGTCGTACATCCGCTCGTCCGCGGTGTGGAGCACCTCCTCGATGCTCATCCCGCAGCCGGCCCAGCCGATCCCCAGGCTGACCCCGACCCGCATCGCCCGTCCGTCGATCCGCATCGGCGGGATGATCGCGTTGCGCAGCCGGTGGGCGAGGTCCTTGGCCTCCTCGCGGCCGATGCCGTCGGCCAGCACCACGAACTCGTCGCCGCCCAGCCGGGCCACCGTGTCGCCGTCCCGGACCGCCCCGCTGAGCCGCCGGGCGACCTCGACCAGCACCGAGTCGCCCGCGTTGTGCCCGAACCGGTCGTTGATCGACTTGAAGCCGTCCAGGTCGCAGAAGAGCACCGCGAGCCCCTTGTCCACCGGCGCCGTCGCCCCGGAGCGGAACGGCGCGGACCAGGTGTCCCCGGAGGGCCCGTACTCGGCCGGAACCACGGCGTGCACGTGCTCCCCGTACCCCGCGCCGAGGCCGGGCAGCAGGCCGTCGGCCGGCCCGTAGCCGTGCACCGGCCCGGTGTACGGGTCCGCGCCCTCCAGTCCCTCGTACGCGGTGTGCGCGCTGTACGAGTCCGCCTGGTAGGCGTACGGCTGCGGGTAGCCGGCCTCGCCGGACATCGCGGCGGCCGCGGCGGCGGCCGGCTGCGGTTCGGCGCAGAGCCGGCGGGCCAGCCGGGCCTTGAGCTCGGCGCCGTTGGGCAGGCCGGTGAGCGCGTCGTGGCTGGCCCGGTGGGCGAGCTGGAACTCGTGGCGCTTGCGGTCCTCGATGTCCTCGACGTGGGTGAGCAGGAAGCTCGGGCCCTCGGCCGCGTCCGCCACGATCGAGTTGCGCAGGCAGACCCACTGGTAGCCGCCGTCCCGCCGGGACAGCCTCAGTTCCGCCCGGCCGCTCTCGGCGCTGGTGCGTTCCAACAGGGCCCGGTCCTCGGGGTGGACGAGGTCGGCGAAGCTCTGCTGGCGCAGCACCGCGCGGGGGCGGCCGAGCAGTCGACAGAGCGCGTCGTTGACCCTGGTCAGCTGGCCGCGCCCGGCGCCGTGCAGTTCGGTGATGGCCATCCCGCTGGGGGCGTACTCGAAGGCCTGCCGGAAGCTCTCCTCGCTGGCCCGCAGCGCCTGCTGCTCCTTCTCCAGCCGGGCCAGCGCCCGTTGCATCTCGGCCCGCAGCCGGGCGTTGCCGATCGCGATGGAGGCCTGCAGCGAGAACATCTCCAGTGCCTCGCGGGTCCACGCCCCGGGCCGTTTGCCGCTGCGCGGGCGGTCCACCGAGAGCACCCCGAGCAGGTCGCCGCCGGCGCTGTACATCGGGGCGAGCAGTCCGTCGGCGGGGTGCCAGTCGTTGGCGTAGACGGGCAGCGGGCCGTCCCCGATCCAGCGCGGGATGTCGCTGGCGACGGCCCAGCCGCGGTCGTACGGCAGGAAGCGCAGGGTGCCCCAGTGGTCGCTGACGCCGAGCAGCCGGTCCCAGGACTCCCGCGAGCCGACCTGGCCGAGCAGCACCGAGGGCCCGCCCATCGGGCTCTCCTCCAGCTCCCAGACGGCCGCCACCACGAGGTCACCGTCCGGCCGGACCAGGCTGACCGCGGCGGCGTCGAAGCCGAGTCCGTGCACCGCGCCCTCGACGACGGCCTGCAGCGTGCCCGCCAGGCTGCGGGCAGCGTTGAGGTCCGCCACGACCCGGTGCAAGGTGCGGAGGGTCGCGAGACGGACGTACGGCTCCGACTCGGCTTCCATGCGGGGGCTCCCCGGCTGCTTCGGATAGTTCTTGATTGGTTATCGTCCGATTGCCAGAAGAACTGAATCACAGGGAGCACAGCGTTCGGCACGCTCGGTCAGCAATAGGCCATCACTTGTGACTTAAATCACACGACACTAATGCGTCTTTAATCAGTTCATCCGCCCCATAGCGGGACATAAAGCGCTATCGGCACATTTCTCGTGGTCGACCGCATTGGCCGCACGCTGAAGCCCACTGCACCCGCCGGTCCATCCGCTTCACCCCTGGGAGTGACCGCGTCCGGAACCGAACGGGGCCCACGCCGGTGGTCCTACGACCACGGCCCGATGCCGTCACCGGGGAGCGACGACTACCGTGCGGTACGTGTACTCGTCCCCGCAGCCCGAAGCTGCCCCCCACGCCACGCCCGACGAGTTCCGGGCCGCACTCTCCCAGCTCGCCGCCGGTGTGAGCCTGGTGACCGTCCACGACGAGGAGGACGGCGAGGACGTCGGCATGACCGCCACGTCCTTCCTCTCGGTGTCGCTGGACCCGCCGCTGGTGCTGATCTCGGTCCGCGAGGACTCCCGGATGGACGAAGTGCTCTCCCGCAACGACACCTGGGCGGTCTCGGTGCTCACCGAGGCGCAGAAGACGCTCGGCTCCCGCTTCGCCATGAAGGGCCGGCTCAGCGACCGGCTGCTGTTCGCGGAGACCCCGCACCGCCGCGGCGAGCACACCGGCGCCCCGCTGATCGAGGGCGCGCTGGCCACCGTCGAGTGCCGCACCGAACAGCGGATACCCGCGGGCGACCACACCCTGCTGGTCGGCCGCGTCCTGGAGGCCGCCGTCCCCACCCCCGGCGGCCGCCCGCTGCTGTACTTCCGCGGCGGCTACCGCACCCTGGGCTGAATCCGGCGGCCGACCGGTCCGCGCCGGCATCCGGGACGAAACGGTTCGCCGGGCCCGGCTACTCGCCCCGCGGCGAGCGCCGCCCCTGCTTCACCTCGGACCGGTGCCGCTTGTTCTCCAGCCGCCGCTCGACCATCCCCCGACTCGGCCGGGTCGCCCGGCGGGCCTTCGGCGGCGGCGCGCACGCCTCGGTCAGCACCGCCGACAGCCGCACCGCGGCCGCCTCCCGGTTGCGCCACTGCGAGCGGAACTCCGAGGCCTGGATCACCAGCACCCGGCCGTCCACCAGCCGGTTGGCCAGCCGCTCCAGGGCGCGCGTGCGCCACACCTCGGGCAGCGCCTTCGAGCCGGCCACGTCGTAGCGCAGCTCGACCTTGGAGTCGGAGGTGTTGACGTGCTGGCCGCCGGGGCCGGAGGAACGCGAGAAGCGCCAGACGAGCTCGGCGTCGGGGACGACCACCGACCCCCGTACGCGGATGGGCTCGGACATGCGCCCATCATCCCGCGCGACCCCCCGCCCGGTCACCCGGTTATCCGTTACTCGCCCGCTCGCCCCCGGGGCGCTCCGGCCCGGTGCCGACGGTCGGCCCTCCCTTTCGGTACCGGCGGGCCGCTTCGGTTCGGGGCGGGCCCGGTTACCCGCACCTGCCCCGAGCCCCGACAATGGCCTACGTGATCGAGCTCGGCTACTCCCTCTCCAACCGCTTCCCCGACCCCCCGCAGACCGACTACCGCACCGCCCCGGTGCGCTCGCTGCGGTACGACCTGTTCTGCGGCGACGTCTACCTGGACGCCGAGGGCGCCGAACTCTCCACCCGCTGGGGATGGGTCCCGGTGCTGGACTTCGCCTGGGCGCTGTGCGACATCGTCGAGCAGCTCGACCGCGACCCGGACGGCTCCCGGGCCGCCCGGGTGCAGACCGCCGACCTCGACTTCACCCAGAACACCGAGCTGCTGCGCTTCGCCCGCCGCTTCAACTGGGTCGAGGTCACCGCGACCTGGCTGCGGGACGAGCCGCCCGCCGTGGTCCGGCACAGCGAGCTGCGGCGGGAGGCCCGGGACTTCCTCCAGGACACCCTCGCCGACCTGTTCGACATGCACCCCGACCTGGCCGACAACCCGAACATCTGGACGCTGCAGGGCCGCTTCCCCCGGATCTGACGCCCGGAACCGACCGGACCGGCCATCGCTTTGCCCACCCTTTGCCCGGGTTTGACGTCCGCGAAGAATTCACGGGATCCCCGGAACCAAGCCACCGGAGTACAGCGTTGTCCCGGGAAAGCGAACGAAGGGACTGCAATCGCCATGCCAGTGAGCCTCTCCAAGGGTGGCAACGTCTCGCTGACCAAGGAGGCCCCCGGCCTGTCCGCGGTCAGCGTCGGTCTGGGCTGGGACGTCCGCACCACGACCGGCGCCGAATTCGACCTCGACGCCAGCGCGATCGTCCTGAACGCGGACGGCAAGGTGCTCTCCAACGGGCACTTCGTCTTCTTCAACAACACCAGCTCGCCGGACAACAGCGTCGTGCACACCGGCGACAACCGCACCGGCGAGGGCGTGGGCGACGACGAGTCGATCAACGTCAACCTGGCCGGCCTGCCGGTCGAGGCCGCCAAGATCACCTTCCCGGTGACCATCTACGACGGCACCGCCCGCGGGCAGAACTTCGGCCAGGTCCGCAACGCCTACATCCGCGTGGTCAACGCGGCCGGCGGCGCCGAGATCGCCCGCTACGACCTCTCCGAGGACGCGGCCACCGAGACGGCGATGATCTTCGGCGAGCTCTACCGCAACAACGGCGAGTGGAAGTTCCGTGCGGTCGGCCAGGGCTACGCCTCCGGCCTGGCGGGCATCGCCCAGGACTTCGGCGTCCAGCTCTGACGCGGCACGGGCGGGAACGCCGAGGGGCGGGAAGTCGGTCGACTTC
>NZ_JBHXEG010000163.1:0-6361 GCF_042724935.1 Kitasatospora sp. NPDC127060 | reverse complement strand
CCTCCTCACCACCGGCCACACCCACTTCATCGAAACCAGCCCCCACCCCGTCCTCACCACCCCCATCCAACAAACCGCCGACACCACCGACACCGGTACGGAGACCGTCACCACCGGCACCCTGCACCGCAAGCGGCCGGGCTGGACGGCGTTCCTCACCTCGATGGCGCGGCTGCACACCGTCGGCGCGGACGCCGACTGGGCCCGGCTCTTCGAGGACGCGCAGCCCCGGCGGGTCTCCCTGCCGACCTACCCCTTCCAACGGCGCCGCCACTGGCTGGAGCCCGGAACCGCTCGGCGGACCACGGCCGACACGCCGCCCGACGGACCGGCCGAGGACCCGGGCGAGCAGGAGCGGGACACCGCCGCCCCACCCGCGGCGTCCGAGGCACTGACCGCGCTGCCGCCCGCCGAACGGCGCCGCGCGCTGCTGGACCTGGTGCACCGGAACGCGGCCGCCGTCCTCGGCCACACCGGCGACGAGGAGCCCGCCTCCGGACGCTCGTTCAAGGAACTCGGCTTCGACTCCTCGCTCGCCGTGGAACTGCGGAACCGGCTGGTGACGGCGACCGGCCTGGAGCTGCCCGCCGCGCTGCTGTTCAACCACCCGACGCCGCAGCTCCTCGCCGAACACCTGCGCGACCGCCTCGCCGAGGCGCCCCCCACCGCCGCGCCCACGGCCGGGCACCGGCCCGGCCACCCGGCGAACGGGCCGGCCGCGGACGCCGACGACCCGATCGCGATCGTCGGAATGGCCTGCCGCTACCCCGGCGGCGTGCGCACACCCGAGCAGCTGTGGCGGCTGGTGGAGACCGGGACGGACGCGACCTCCGACTTCCCGGACAACCGGGGCTGGGACCTCGACGCCCTGTTCGACCCGGAGTCGGCGGCCTCCGGCACCTCCTCCGTGCGCCGTGGCGGGTTCCTCCCCGACGCCGACCGGTTCGACCCCGCGTTCTTCGGCATCAGCCCGCGCGAGGCACAGGCGATGGACCCCCAGCAGCGGGTGCTGCTGGAGGTGTCCTGGGAAGCCCTGGAGCGGGCCGGCATCGACCCGTTGTCGCTGGGCCGGAGCCAGACCGGGGTGTTCGTCGGCGCGATGTCCCAGGAATACGGGCCCCGGCTGACCGAGGGCGCCGAAGGCCTGGAGGGCTTCCTGCTGACCGGCACGACGGCGAGCGTCGCGTCCGGCCGGATCGCCTACACCCTGGGGCTCCAGGGCCCCGCGCTCACCGTGGACACCGCCTGCTCGTCCTCACTGGTGGCCCTGCACCTCGCGGCCCGGGCCCTGCGCAACGGGGACTGCCCGCTGGCGCTCGCGGGCGGCGTGGCCGTGATGGCCACCCCCGGGATCTTCGTCGAGTTCAGCCGGCAGCAGGGGCTGTCCGCCGACGGGACGTGCAAGGCGTTCTCCGACGCCGCGAACGGCACCGCCTGGGCCGAGGGCGCCGGGATGCTGGTGCTGGAGCGGCTCTCGGACGCCCGGCGCAACGGCCACCGCGTCCTCGCCCTGATCCGCGGCTCCGCCGTCAACTCCGACGGAGCGAGCAACGGGCTGACCGCGCCCAACGGGCCGTCCCAGGAAAGGGTGATCCGCCAGGCGCTCGCCGACGCCGGGCTCGGGCCCGCCGACGTGGACGCCGTCGAGGCGCACGGCACCGGCACCAGGCTCGGCGACCCCATCGAGGCCCAGGCCCTGATCGACACCTACGGACGGAACCGGCCCGCCGACGCCCCGCTGTGGCTGGGGTCCCTGAAGTCCAACATCGGGCACGCGCAGGCCGCGGCGGGCGTCGGCGGCCTGATCAAGATGGTGATGGCGCTGCGCCACCGGTCGCTGCCCCGCACCCTGCACGTGGACCGGCCGACCCGTCAGGTCGACTGGTCGGCGGGCACCGTACGGCTGCTGACCGAGGCGCGGCCGTGGCCCGACACGGCCGTCCGGCGGGCGGCGGTGTCGTCGTTCGGGATCAGTGGCACCAACGCGCACCTGGTACTCGAAGAGGCCCCCGACGCCTCCGACGTCCCCGGCGTCCACGTGGTCCGCGAACCGGCGGCCGACGGGACGGGCAACAGCGGGACCGGCACCATCGGGACCGGCACCATCGGGACCGGGAAGGACGGCGACCGCCTGCCGCTCGCGGTCGGCACCGACACCACCGTGCCGTGGCTCGTCTCGGCGCCCGACGAACAGGGCCTGCGCGCCCAGGCCGACCTGCTGCGCCGCCACCTCGACACCGCGCCGGACCACGCGCTGGCCGGCATCGGCCGGGCACTCGCCACCGGCCGCCCCGCGTTCGCCCACCGCGCCGTCCTCACCGGCACCGATCGGGCCGCCCTGGCCGCCGCCCTGGCCGCGCTCGCGGACGGCGAGCCGGCGCCCGGCGTCGAGCGGGGCACGGCAGCCGACCGGGGCAAGGTCGTGTTCGTCTTCCCCGGGCAGGGCTCGCAGTGGGCCGGCATGGCCGCCGGGCTGATGGAGTCCTCGCCGGCCTTCCGGACGGAACTCCTCGCCTGCGCCGACGCCCTCCAGCCGTACCTGGACTGGTCGGTGCGCGACGTCCTGGCCGGGGTACCGGGTGCTCCCGGGATGGACCGGTCGGACGTGATCCAGTGCACGACGTTCGCGGTGGTGGCGGCCCTCGCCGCGCTCTGGCGGGCCGCGGGGGTGGAACCGGACGCGGTGATGGGCCACTCCCAGGGGGAGATCGCCGCCGCGTACGTCGCCGGCGCGCTGTCGCTGCCGGACGCCGCGCGGGTGGTCGCGCTGCGCGGAAGGGAGCTGCTGCCGCTCGCGCACACCGGCGGCCTGCTGTCGGTGGCCCGCTCGCTGGACCAGGTGACCGGACTGATCGCCCGCTGGGACGGCCGGCTGACCGTTGCCGCGCTGAACGGCCCGTCCTCCACCGTCGTCGGCGGCGACCTCACCGCCCTGGAAGAGCTGGCCGCGCACTGCGCCGAGGCCGGCGTCTGGGCCCGTCGGGTGCCCATCGACTACGCCTCGCACACCGCGCACGTGGAGGCCATCCGGGACCGGCTGGCGGAGGTGCTCGCGCCGATCGCCCCCCGCGCGCCGCGGACCGCCTTCCGCTCCACCGTGCAGGGGGTCCGGCAGGAGCCGTTCGAGACCGGCGCCGAGTACTGGTACCGCAACCTGCGCCACCGGGTCGAGTTCGAGCCGGTGATCCGGGAGCTGGCGGCCGAGGGCTACCGCACCTTCATCGAGATCAGCCCGCACCCGGTGCTGACCCAGGCGATCGAGCAGACCGTGGAGGCGGCGGGCGCCGCCGGCGCCGTGGTCGCCGAGTCGCTGCGCCGCGACGACGGCGGCTGGGACCGGTTCGCGGCGGCGCTCGGCCGGGTGCACACCCAGGGCGTGCGGGTCGACTGGCGGGCCGTCCTGCGCGACGCCCCGGCGGACCCCGTCGACCTGCCGACCTACCCGTTCCAGCGGCAGCGCTACTGGATCGAACCGGCCGCGCGCGGCGCCAACGCCCTCGGGCACCGGTTCCTGGACACCGTGACCGAGCTCGCCGACGGCGACGGGCACGTGTTCACCGGACGGCTGTCCACCGCGGCCCGGCCCTGGCTGGCCGACCACGCGATGCGCGGCACCGTCCTGCTGCCCGGCACCGCGCTGCTGGACCTCGCCGTCCGGGCCGGGGCGGAGGTGGGCTGCGGCACGGTCGACGAACTCACCCTGGAGGCGCCGCTCGCCGTCCCCGAGGACGGCGAGGTCCGGCTCCAGGTCGTCGTGGGCACCACCGACGAGGCCGGACGCCGCCCGGTGCGGCTGTACTCGCGGCAGGGCGGCGCGGAGTGGACGCGGCACGCGGCCGGGTTCGTCTCGGCCGGTGCGGCGGGCGGCCCCGGTGCGGGTGCGGACGTGTTCCCGGGTGCGGAGTGGCCGCCGCCCGGGGCCACCGAGCTCGACGTCGCCGAGCTGTACGACCGCCTCCACGAGCAGGGCTACGAGTACGGACCGGCGTTCCGGAACGTCCGGGCCGCCTGGCGGCTGGGCGAGGAGCTGTTCGCCGAGGTGACCGTCCCGGCGGAGCTGCGGACGGACACCGGGCGGGGCGCCCCGCACCCCGCGCTGCTCGATGCCGCACTGCACCCGCTGGCCGCCACCGGGCTGCTCCGGGAGGACTCCGGGCAGATGTTCCTGCCGTTCGCCTGGACCCGCTTCGCGACCGGGTCGGCGGCGGAGGCCGGCCCCGGCGCGGGTGCGGGCTCCGGTTCGGCCTCGGGTTCGCGTCCGGGTTCGGCCTCGGGTTCGGCCTCCTCGGTGGGAGAACCGCTGCGCGTCCGGCTGACCCCGGCCGGAGCCGACACCGTCGAGTTGACCGTCACCGACGAGACCGACAGCTCGGTGCTCGCCGTCGGCACCCTCGCGCTGCGGCCCGTCGCCGTCGAACGGCTCGCCCCCGTCCGAACCGTACGGGACCTGTACGCGGTGGAGTGGCGGCCGCTGCCGCTCGGCGCACCCGAGGCCGCCCGGTGGGCCGTCCTCGGACGCGCGCGGCCGGTGGACGGCCCGGCCGCACACTCCTACCCGGACCTCGCCGCGCTGCGCGAGGCGGTCGCCGGCGGCGCCCCCGTCCCCGACCTGGTCCTCGCCGGACCGCTGCACGCCGACGGCGCCGGACCGGACGACGCCGGACCGGATGATGCCGGACCGGACGACACGGCACCCGGCACCCCTGCCGACTCCGCGCACCGGCTCACCGGGCAGGCGCTGACGCTCGTCCAGGAGTGGCTCGCCGACGAACGCCTCGCCGACGCGCGACTGGTGATCACCACCCGCGGCGCGACCGCCGTGGACGACACGGCGCCGGCCCCCTCCCCGGCGACCGCCGCCGTCTGGGGCCTCATCCGGTCCGCGCAGACCGAGCACCCCGACCGGATCGTCCTGCTCGACCTGGACGACGACCCGGCCTCGGCCCGCGCCGTCCCCGCCGCCGTCGGCACCGGCGAACCCCAACTGGCCCTCCGGGCCGGGACGGTGAAGGTCCCGCGGCTGGCCCCGCTCACCACGGCCGGGCCGCCCGGAGATCGCCCGACGCCCGACGGCACGGCGCCCGGCGCCCCCGCCCTCGACGGCACCGGCATCGGAGGCGCCGCCCTCGACGGCACCGTGCTGCTCACCGGCGGCACCGGCGGCCTCGGCGCCCTGGTCGCCCGGCACCTGGTGACCGCCCACGGGGTACGGCACCTCGTCCTGGTCAGCCGCCGCGGCCCCGCCGCCGACGGCTCCGCCGAACGGGCGGAGGAACTGCGCGCCCTGGGCGCCGAGGTCACCGTCACCGCCGCCGACGCCGCCGACCCCGAGGCGCTGGCCGCGGTGCTGGCCGCCGTCCCGGCCGACCGACCGCTGCGCGCCGTCGTCCACCTCGCCGGCGTCCTCGACGACGGGACCGTCACCTCCCTCACCCCCGAGCGGACCGACGCCGTCCTGCGCCCCAAGGCGGACGCGGCCTGGAACCTGCACGAACTCACCCGGGAGCTGCCGCTCACCGCGTTCGTGCTGTTCTCCTCCGCGATCGCCACCCTGGGCGGCGCCGGCCAGGCCAACTACGCGGCCGCCAACGCCTTCCTCGACGCCCTCGCCCAGCACCGCCGTGCCTCCGGCCTGCCCGCCGTCTCGCTCGGCTGGGGCCTGTGGGCCGACTCCGCCGGAATGGCGGGGCGGATCAGCGACTCCGACCAGGCGCGGCTGCGCCGCGGCGGCCTCGCCGCGATGCCCGCCGAGGACGCGCTCGCCCTGTTCGACGCCGCGCTCGCCGCGGGCCGGCCGGTCGCGCTGCCCGCCCGGCTCGACCTCGCGGCGGTCCGGACGGAGCACGACCGGGGCGAGATCCCCCCGCTGCTGCGCCGTCTGCTGCCCCGCACCGGCGGGCCGGGCGGCGCCCGCACCACCAGCGCACGGCCCGCCGCGTCCGCCCGGAGGATCGCCGAACTGCCCCCGGCCGAGCGGGAGGCGGCGCTGCTCGACCTCGTCCGCGCCAAGGCCGCCGAGGTGCTCGGCCACGACGACCCCGCCACCGTCGAACCGGACCGGGCCCTGCGCGAGCAGGGTCTCGACTCCCTCACCACCGTCGAACTGCGCAACCGCGTCAACGCGGCCACCGGCCTCCGGCTGCCCGCCACGGTGGTGTTCGAGCACCCGACCGCCACCGCGCTCGCCCGGTACCTCGGCGAGCGGATCACCGGCACCGGCCGCACCGACGACGTCACGGCCACCCGGGTACGGAACGAGGAGCCGATCGCGATCGTGGGCATGGCCTGCCGCTACCCCGGCGGCGTCCGCTCCCCCGAGGACCTGTGGCGACTGGTGACCGACGGCGTCGACGCGATCGGC
>NZ_JBHXEG010000162.1:0-6483 GCF_042724935.1 Kitasatospora sp. NPDC127060 | reverse complement strand
GGCCGACCTCCCGCCCCGCCGCCGGAGACGGAGCTAGTGCGCCCAGCCCGAGGTCCGCCAGGCGTTGACGCCCGGGTGGACGGCGGGGCGGAGCAGGCGGGAGCGGTCGTTCCAGGGGGAGGCCGGGCCGGCACCGGCCAGGCGCGCCGCCTCGGCGGCGGCCTGCGCGGCGGCGGCCCGGGCCTGGACCACCGCCAGGACGGTGGCGAGCTCCTCGGGGGTCGGCTGCCCGTGCAGCACGTGGATCGGGGACATGGCTGGTTCTCTCCCGAGAGGGTGGTGCCTACAGGGGGATGTTGCCGTGCTTCTTGGGCGGCAGCACCTCGCGCTTGCCGCGCAGCGCCCGCAGGCCCCGGACGATGTGCCGGCGGGTCTCGCTCGGGGCGATCACCGCGTCGACGTAGCCGCGCTCGGCGGCCAGGTACGGGTTCAGCAGGGTGTCCTCGTACGAGGCGATCAGCTCGGCCCGCTTCTCGTCGACGGTGCCGGCCGCCTGGGCCTCGGCGATCTCCCGGCGGTGCAGGATGTTGACCGCGCCCTGGGCGCCCATCACCGCGATCTGCGCGGTCGGCCAGGCCAGGTTGAGGTCGGCGCCCAGGTGCTTGGAGCCCATCACGTCGTACGCGCCGCCGAAGGCCTTGCGGGTGATCACGGTGATCAGCGGGACGGTCGCCTCGGCGTAGGCGTAGATCAGCTTGGCGCCGCGGCGGATGATGCCGTCCCACTCCTGCTCGGTGCCGGGCAGGAAGCCGGGCACGTCCACGAAGGTCAGCACCGGGATGTTGAAGGAGTCGCAGGTGCGGATGAAGCGCGCGGCCTTCTCGCTGGCGTTGATGTCCAGGCAGCCGGCCAGGTCCATCGGCTGGTTGCCGACGACGCCGACCGCGTGGCCCTCGACCCGGCCGAAGCCGGTGATGATGTTGCCCGCGTACAGCGGCTGGGTCTCCAGGAACTCGCCGTCGTCGACGATGTGCTCGATCACCTTGCGCATGTCGTACGGCTGGTTCGCCGAGTCCGGCACGATGGCGTCGAGTTCGAGGTCCTCGTCGGTGACCGTGAGGTCCGCCTGCTCGGGGTAGGACGGCGGGTCGCTCAGGTTGTTGGAGGGCAGGTACGACAGCAGGCTCTTGACGTACTCGATCGCCTCCTTCTCGTCCGTGGCCAGGTAGTGGGCGTTGCCGGACTTGGTGTTGTGGGTGCGGGCGCCGCCCAGCTCCTCCATGCCGACGTCCTCGCCGGTCACCGTCTTGATCACGTCCGGGCCGGTGATGAACATGTGCGAGGTCTGGTCGGCCATCACCACGAAGTCGGTGATCGCCGGGGAGTAGACCGCGCCGCCCGCGCAGGGGCCCATGATCAGCGAGATCTGCGGGATGACGCCCGAGGCGTGCACGTTGCGGCGGAAGATCTCGCCGTACAGGCCGAGCGAGACCACGCCCTCCTGGATCCGGGCGCCACCCGAGTCGTTGATGCCGATGACCGGGCAGCCGGTCTTCAGCGCGAAGTCCATCACCTTGACGATCTTCTCGCCGAAGACCTCGCCGAGCGAGCCGCCGAAGACGGTGAAGTCCTGGGCGAAGACGGCGACCTGACGGCCGTCGACGGTGCCGTAGCCGGTCACCACGCCGTCGCCGTACGGGCGGGTCTTCTCCTGCCCGAAGTTGGTCGAGCGGTGCCGGGCGAACTCGTCGAACTCCACGAAGGAGTCCTCGTCCAGCAGCTCCAGGACCCGCTCGCGCGCGGTCTGCTTGCCCTTGGCGTGCTGCTTCTCCACGGCCTTGGACGAGCCGGAGTGCACCGCCTCGTCCAGCCTGCGCCGCAGGTCGGCGAGCTTGCCGGCGGTGGTGTGGGGGTCGTACGGCGCCTCGGTCATCCGGTGGCTCTCCCTGATCATCGGCCGCGACCTGTTCGAGTGCGCGCGGGCCGGGATCGGGGGCTCGCGCACGAGGGCAGGGCGGCGCTGCGAACTACCGCTGCGTAGCGTAGCCAGCGCGAAGGGCGATACGGCATGTCCTGGCGTTATGGCCATCGACACAGTGTGTCAACGAGCGTTCTGCGGGACGATGGGGCGGACTGCGCCTCTGTGGTCCGTCCTGCCGCGGGCCCGTCCTGGTCCTAGGGTGGCCACCATGACCGCACCCGAGACCCCCCGCCGCAGCGGACTGCGCGGCTTCGGCCGTACCGGACCGTCCCCCTGGACCGACCTGGACCGGCCGCCGCTGGACCAGGCGGCGCTGCGCCGCGAACTGGTCGTCCCGGGCGGGCTCTGGACCTCGCTGGACGTCGTCGCCGAGACCGGCTCGACCAACAGCGACCTCGCCGAACGGGCCCGCGCCGGCGCCCCGCAGGGCACCGTGCTGATCGCCGAGGCGCAGAGCGCCGCCCGCGGTCGGCTGGACCGGCAGTGGACCGCCCCGGCCCGCTCCGGACTGTTCACGTCCTTCCTGCTGCGCCCCGAGGAGGTGCCGGTCGAGCGGTACGGCTGGCTGCCGATCCTGGTCGGGGTGGCCGTCGCCAGCACCCTCGACCGGGTGGCCGGGGTCGAGGTCGGGCTGAAGTGGCCCAACGACCTCCAGACGGAGATCGACGGCGCGGAGCGCAAGCTCGGCGGCATCCTCACCGAACTGAGCGGCGGCGCCGTGGTGGTCGGGATGGGCCTCAACGTCTCGCTGCGCACCGCCGAACTGCCCGTCCCCACCGCCGCCTCGCTCGCGCTGTCCGGCGCCACCACCACCGACCGCTCCGTCCTGCTGCGCGCCCTGCTGCGCGAGTTCGCCGGGCTGTACCGGGAGTGGACGGCCGCCGCCGGCGACCCGCACACCAGCGACCTGCTGCGCGCGTACGTGGACCGCTGCAGCACGCTCGGCCGCCGGGTGAAGGTGCACCTGCCCGGCGACCGCGAACTGGTCGGCGAGGCGGTGGCGATCGACGGGGACGGGCGCCTGGTGGTGCGCACCGCCGACGGCGCACGCCGGGCGGTCGGCGCGGGGGACGTGGTCCACGTCCGCCCCGAGCCGCGCTGAACGGCACTCTTCACCTCTCCTTGACTCGGGCGGATGCTCCGGATCACGCGATTCCGTGCGAACATTCCACCTGGCAGGTGTGAGGCGCGCCACTGTCCGCCCGGGTGGCGGGCGGTGCGCCCGGACAGGTAGGACACGAGGCAAGTGCGGCAACCGCACGGGGACGGACCGGTGGCAGAGGACGGCAGCGGAGCGGCGGCGGGCAACCACGACCCCACGGTCGCGCTCGAACTGGAACGCCTGATCCTGGACGCGCCACGCCGCTACACCCCGTACCAGGCCGCGCGCGCCGCCGACGTCCCGATGGAGCTGGCCACCCGCTTCTGGCGCGCCATGGGCTTCCCCGACATCGGCCAGTCCCGGGCCCTCACCGACGGCGACGTGATCGCGCTGCGGCGCCTGGCCGGCCTGGTCGAGTCCGGACTGCTCAGCGAGTCGATGGCGATCCAGGTGGCCCGCTCCACCGGCCAGACCACGGCCCGGCTGGCCGGCTGGCAGATGGACACCTTCCTGGAGAACCTCACCCAGGCCGTCGAGCCCGGCCTCACCCGCGCCGACGTCGCCTACCCGCTGGTCGAGCTGCTGCTGCCGGAGCTGGAGCAGTTCCTGGTGTACGTCTGGCGGCGCCAGCTGGCCGCCGTCACCGGCCGGGTGGTGCAGGCCGCCGAGGACCACGAGATCACCAGCGGCCGGCTCGCGGTCGGCTTCGCGGACCTGGTCGGCTTCACCCGGCTGTCCCGGCGGCTGGAGGAGGAGGAACTCGGCGAGCTGGTCGAGACCTTCGAGAACACCTGCTCCGACCTGATCGCCGGCCAGGGCGGCCGGGTGATCAAGACCCTCGGTGACGAGATCCTCTACGTCTCCGAGGACCCGGCCACCGCCGCCGAGATCGCGCTCAGCCTGATCGACGCGCTCGCCGAGGACGACAGCATCCCGGCGCTGCGGGTCGGCATGGCCTTCGGGACGGTCACCCAGCGGATGGGCGACGTCTTCGGCACCACGGTCAACCTGGCCAGCCGGCTCACCTCCATCGCGCCCAAGGACGCGGTGCTGATCGACGGCGAGTTGGCCGCGGCGCTGGAGCAGAACGGCAGCGTCGCGCCGGCCGACTCGGAGGGGCCCGGCCTGGCGGAGGCGCTGTCGGTGGCGGCCGGGATGCCGGCCTCCGGGCTGCCGGTGCCGGGGCCGGACACGGGGGCGCGGTTCCACCTCCAGCCGATGTGGCGTCGGCCGGTGCGGGGGCTGGGGCTGGTGGAGCCCTGGCTGCTGTCGCGGCGGATGAAGCCGGAGTAGACGGCGCCGGAGTAGATGAGGCGGAGCAGCGGCCGGGCCCCGAGGCTTCGGCGGTGGGCCGCTCGGACGGGTGCCGAACGGTTGAAGACCGTACGGTTCGGTGCGGTTCCATCCGGGCAAACGGGGCATAACCGAACGAACTCGCCATAGTCTTGGTGCAAGCGGCCGGACGGGTGCGGCCGACCGGTGGGGGCCCGGCAGGGCCGGGCACAGGGAGCGAGGCGATCCGGTGAGCAGTGAGGCGATCATGACGGACCGCGGCTGCGACTGCGAGAGCCCGCACCACTGCGACCCGCTGCCCGACCTGCGACTGCAGTCGGTGGTCGAACTCGCCCAGGACATGGCCGGGGCGCTCACCCCGCTGGAGGCCGTCCGGGCCGCCGCCACCCGGGCCACCGAGGCACTCGGCGCCACCATGGCCGCCGTCTCGGTCTGGGACCGCGAATCCGGCCGGCTGCGGGTGCTGGTCAACCACGGCGAACTCGCGCCCGGCGAGGAGGAACTGCCGGAGGACGAGTCGTACCCCGTCGCGGACTTCCCGGAGATCGTCACCTACCTGGAGGAGCGCTGGACCACCGGGCGCCTGCCGCGCGCCTGGCTGCAGACCGCCGAGAACGCCGAACCGCGCACCGGGCACGTCCACCCGACCGCCGGCGCGTACTGCCAGGAACGCGCCGCCGCGCTGCGCCGGCGCGGCCGGGCCTGCTGCGTGGTCGCGCCGATCGTGCTGCACGGACAGGCCTGGGGCGAGCTGTACCTCGCCCGGTCCACCGGCATGCCCGCCTTCACCGACGCCGACGCCGACTACGCGACCCTGCTCGCCGCCCAGGTCTCGGCCGGCCTCGCCCAGACCGAACGCCTCGCCGACCTGCGCAAACTCGCCTTCTCCGACCCGCTCACCGGCCTCGCCAACCGGCGCGCCGTCGACGCCCGGCTGGAGAGCGCGCTGGAGGCCCACAACCGCGACAACACCGTGGTCTCGCTGGTGGTCTGCGACGTCAACGGACTGAAGCGGGTCAACGACCAGCTCGGCCACGAGATGGGCGACCGGCTCCTCGAACGCTTCGCCCACCAGCTGTCCCTGGCCGCCGCCAAACTGCCCGGCAGCCTCGCCGCCCGGCTCGGCGGCGACGAGTTCTGCCTGCTCGCGGAGGGCCAGAAGGCCGACGAGGTGGTCGCCGTCGCCGAGGAGCTCTGCGCACGGGCCCTCGCGCTCGCCGAGGGCGAGGGGGTCGCCTGCGGGGTCGCCTCCACCGGCGACTCCATCGGACCGGTCACCACCCCCGACCGGCTCTTCCGACTCGCCGACGCCGCCCAGTACCGGGCCAAGGCCGCCCGCGCCGCCCACCCCGTCGTCGCCGGACGCAGCCACGGCCCCGGCTTCGCACCCGACCCCACCGTGCTGCTGGCCGACGCCGCCGACCCGCACCACCGCGCCGACGGGCGCCGCGGGCCCGCCGGCCGGGCCGGCACCGCCGACCGGCGGCGGTTCCGCGGCGCCGCCCACAGCGCCGACCCGGGGCAGCTGCTCACCGCCGTCCTCGCCGCTCTCGACCAGGCCGCGGCCGCCCGGGCCGTCCACCCGGCCGACACCCTCGGCAAACTGGTGGTCGTCGCCGAGACCTCCGCCCGGCTGCTCGACGCGGTCGGCTGGTGGGTCTCGTACGTCCCGCCCGGCTCTCAGCTGATGCGCACCGCCCAGCACGCCGTCTACCGGATGACCAGCGGGCCCAGCAGCAGCCGTGCCGAGACCCAGCGGGCCCAGATCGAGGCCCCCGACGCCGTCTTCGACCTCCGCCACTACCCGATGACCCGCCGGGCCGTCCGCGGCGGCTCCTTCTCGCTGCGCGCGGGCGCGGCGGGCAACGACCCGGCGGAGGAGGCGATGCTGGTCGTCTCCGGCTACCGCGGGATGGTCGCGGCGGGCGGGCAGAACGCGGGGGGTGGGTGGTTGGTGGAGCTCTTCGCCGACGACGCGACTCTGCCGCTCGGGCAGGTCGTCCATGCGATGCGGGCTCTGGTGGCGGTGGCGTTGGCGGGGGCGGCTTCGGCTCCGGGGCTGTGAGGGGCCGCTGCGGGGGGCTGTTGTCGGGGGGTGGGCTTTCGGGAGGGTGGGTGGTTGCGGGGGCGGTTCCGGGGGTGGGTGCTCCGGGGGCTGGGTGATTAT
>NZ_JBHXEG010000161.1:0-6589 GCF_042724935.1 Kitasatospora sp. NPDC127060 | reverse complement strand
ATCCTGGCTGGTGCGGGTGCTGTCCGGTACGACGGGCGAGGACCAGGTGGCGGTCCGCGAGGACGGCGCCTTCGGCCGCCGACTGGTGCGCGCCGGGCGGGGCACCCGCAGCGGGCCGACCCCGACCGCGTCCCTGGACGTCTCCGGCACGACGCTGATCACCGGCGGCACCGGAGCGCTGGGCGCGCACGTCGCGCGCTGGCTGGCCGGCCGTGGCGCCGAGCGGCTGCTGCTCACCGGCCGACGGGGCCCGGACGCCCCGGGCGCCCGTGAACTGGCCGCCGAGTTGGAGCAGTCGGGGGCGAAGGTGACCGTGGTCGCCTGTGACGCGGGTGACCGCGAGGCCCTCGCCCGGCTCCTGGCCGAGCACCCCGTCCGCGCGGTGTACCACGCGGCGGGCGTCCTGGACGACGGCGTGGTCGAGTCGCTGACCGAGGAGCGGCTGGCCCGGGTGCTGCGCCCGAAGGCCGACGCGGCCGATCATCTCGACGAGCTGACCAGGGACTTCGACCTCTCGGCGTTCGTGCTCTTCTCCTCCTTCGCCGGCGCCGTGGGCGGCGCCGGGCAGGGCAACTACGCGGCGGCCAACGCCCACCTGGACGCCCTGGCCGAGCGCCGCCGCGCCCAGGGACTCCCCGCCACCTCCATCGCCTGGGGCTCCTGGGGCGGTTCGGGCCTCGCCACGGAGACCGAGGCCGTCACCGAGCGGCTGCGTCGTGGCGGTATGGTGCCGATGGCACCGGAATCGGCGATCGCCGCCCTGGAACAGGCACTGGTCCGGGACGAGACCCACCTGGTCGTCGCCGCGGTGGACTGGGGCCGGTTCGGACCCACCTTCGTCACCGGCCGACCGAGCCCGTTGCTGTCCCAGCTCCCCGAGGTGCAGTCGCTCGCCGGGCCGGGCGAGGACGCGAGGACGACCGGCGGCGCCCTGCGGGACTCGCTGCGCGGCACGTCCGCCGCCGAGCGGGAGGAGACCCTCCTCGCGCTCGTCCGGGGCCATGTCGCGGCCGTCCTCGGTCACGGCTCGCTCGACGCCGTCACCGTCACCCGCGCGTTCAAGGAAGCCGGTTTCGACTCGCTGACCGCCGTCGAGCTGCGCAACCGCCTCGCCGCCGCCACCGGGCTGACCCTGCCGGCCACCCTGGTGTTCGACCACCCGACCCCCGTGGCACTCGCCGCGCACCTGGGCGCCGAACTCGCCGAGGACGACCCGGCCGAGGGCAGCACGCCCCAGGAGGGCCTCGACCGCCTGGAACGCGCCCTGGAACAGCTCGGCGCCGGCGCGCCAGAACACACCCGGATCATGCTCCGCATGCAGGCCCTCGTCTCCCAGTGGCGGGACACCGACGAGGAGCGGTCCGCGGAGTCCGAGGACTTCGACTCCGTCTCCGACGACGACCTCTTCGGCCTCATCGGCGAGAAGTTCGGCATCTCATGAACCGGCCTCCCGTGAACACGACGCCGATGCACGACCCACGTCCCGCACCAAGCACTTCCCCGACGGAGAACCACCCCGTGTCCAACGAAGAGAAGCTCCGGTACTTCCTCAAGCGAGTGTCGACAGAGCTGGAGCAGACGCAGGAGCGCCTCCGGGACAGCGAGAGCCGGGACCACGAGCCCCTCGCGGTCATCGCGATGGGCTGCCGGTTCCCCGGCGGGGCGAACAGCCCCGAGGAACTGTGGCGGCTGCTCGTCTCGGGCGGCGACGCCATGACCGGATTCCCCACCGACCGGGGCTGGGACCTCTCCGCCCTGCTCGCGCCGGCCGCCGAGGGCGGCTCGACCGCGCGCCAGGCCGGCTTCCTGCCGGACGCGGCCGACTTCGACGCCGGGTTCTTCGGGATCTCGCCGCGCGAGGCGCTCGCCATGGACCCGCAGCAGCGGCTGCTGCTGGAGACCTCCTGGGAGGCGTTCGAGCGGGCGGGCATCGACCCCGGCTCGCTGCGGGGCGGTCGGACCGGCGTGTTCGTCGGAACCAACGGCCAGGACTACGCCCCGGTGGCGATCAACTCCACCGACGACCTCGCCGGACACATCATGACCGGCAACGCCGCGAGCGTGCTCTCCGGACGCCTGTCGTACGTCTACGGCCTGGAGGGGCCCGCGGTGACGGTCGACACCGCCTGCTCGGCCTCGCTGGTCGCGCTCCACCTCGCCGCCCAGTCGCTGCGGCGCCGGGAGTGCGGGCTCGCCGTGGTCGGCGGCGCCACCGTGATGTCCATGCCCACGCTCTTCACCGAGTTCAGCCGCCAGGGCGGTCTCGCCTCGGACGGCCGCTGCAAGGCGTTCTCGGCCACCGCGGACGGCACCGGCTGGGGCGAGGGAGCAGGCGTCCTGCTGCTGGAGCGGCTCTCGGACGCCCGGCGCAACGGCCACGAGGTGCTGGCCGTGATCCGCGGCTCCGCCGTCAACCAGGACGGTGCGTCCAACGGGATCACCGCGCCCAACGGCCCCTCGCAGCAGCGGGTCATCGAACAGGCCCTCGGCAACGCCCGACTGGCGGCCGACCAGGTCGACGCCGTGGAGGCGCACGGCACCGGAACGCAGCTCGGCGATCCCATCGAGGCGCAGGCACTGATCGCCACCTACGGGCGGAAGCGGCCGGCGGACCGTCCACTGTGGCTGGGCTCGGTGAAGTCCAACCTCGGGCACACCCAGGCGGCCGCGGGCGTGGCCGGGGTCATCAAGATGGTGCTGGCGCTGCGGAACGGCGTGCTGCCGCGGACCCTTCACGTCGAGGAGCCCACCCCGCAGGTCGACTGGTCGGCCGGCACCGTACGGGTCCTCACCGAGAACGTCGACTGGCCGCGGACCGACCAGCCGCGCCGGGCAGGCGTCTCGTCCTTCGGCATCAGCGGGACGAACGCCCACGTGATCCTCGAAGAAGCGCCCCCGGTCGAGCGGCCGGAGTCCGAGGGGGCCGAGCTCGCCCCGGCGGCGGCGGCCCTGGCCGTGCCGATGGTGGTGTCAGCGTCGGACGAGGCCGGACTCCGGGCGCAGGCGGGCTCGCTGCGGACCTTCCTCTCGGACCGGCCCGACCTGTCCCTCCCGGCCGTGGCCTTCTCCCTGGCGACCGCGCGGGCGGTGCTGGACCGGCGTGCGGCGGTGGTGGCGGCGGACCGTGAGGGGCTGCTGCGGGGGCTGGAGGCGCTGGCCGAGGGGCGTCAGGCCAAGGAGGTGGTGGAGTCGGCCGCTTCCGGTGGGAGGTTGGTGTTCCTGTTCACCGGTCAGGGGTCCCAGCGGCTGGGGATGGGCCGGGAGTTGTACGGGGCGTTCCCGGTGTTCGCGGGCGCGTTCGACGCGGTGTGTGCGGAGTTGGACGGGCATCTGGACGGTTCGGTTCGGGATGTGGTGTTCGGCGCGGACGCGGAGCTGCTGAACCGGACGGTGTGGGCGCAGGCGGGGCTGTTCGCGCTGGAGGTGGCGCTGTTCCGTCTCCTGGAGTCGTGGGGTGTGGTGCCGGACCTGCTGCTGGGGCATTCGATCGGTGAGGTGGTGGCCGCGCATGTGGCGGGGGTGTTCTCGTTGGAGGACGCGGCCGCGCTGGTGGCGGCGCGCGGTCGGCTGATGCAGGCGCTGCCTTCGGGTGGTGCGATGCTCGCGGTGGCGGTCACGCCCGAGACGGCTGCTGAACTCCTTGACGGCTTCGCCGGTTTGGTCGATGTCGCGGCGGTGAACGGTCCGCGCTCGGTGGTGCTTTCGGGCAACGCGGATGCGGTCGAGGAGATCGAGCAGGCGGCTGTGGCGGCCGGTCACCGGGTCAAGCGCCTGTCGGTCAGTCATGCCTTCCACTCGCCGTTGATGGAGCCGATGCTGGCCGAGTTCGGTGCGGTCGTCGGCCGTCTGGCGGCGGCCGAGCCGAGGATCCCGGTCGTCTCGAACGTGACCGGCGTTCTCGCCACGGCGGAGGAGCTGACCTCCCCCGACTACTGGGTGCGGCACGTCCGCCAGGCGGTGCTGTTCCGCGACGGTGTCCGCACCGCGGCCGAGCTGGGCGCGACCCGCTTCGTCGAGCTCGGCCCGGACGGCGTCCTGACGGCCCTCGCCCAGGACTGCCTCACCGACACCGACAGCGAGACCGCCCACGCCGCCCTCCTGCGCCGCGACCGCCCCGAGGACCAGGCCCTCGCGGCCGCCCTCGGCGCCCTGCACTGCTGGGGCGTCACCGTCGACTGGCCGGCCGTGTACCAGGGTTCGGGCGCGCACCGGGTCGACCTGCCCACGTACCCCTTCCAGACCGCCCGCTACTGGCCGGCGACGCCGATGAAGGCTGTGGCCGGAAGCCCGTCCGAGCCCGGCGACCTGCTCTACCGCGTCATCTGGGAGCCGCTCGCGCAGGTCCCCGCGCCGGAGCCGTCCGGTACCTGGCTCCTGGTCACGGACACCGAGGACGCGCTCACCCAGGACTGCCTGACCATGCTCGACGGCACGGCCGCCCGGGTGCTCCGACTGTCCCTCGCCGCCGAGGCGGCGGACCGTGCCGCCCTCGGCGCCGCCCTCGCCGAGCTGGCCGCCGAGGCCACGCCGACCGGCGTGTTCGCGCTGCTGCGCGGTGAGCTGGCCCCGCTGAACGCCGTGGCGCTGCTGCAGGCGCTCGGGGACACCGGTTCCGAGGCCCCCGTCTGGCTGGCGACCCGGGGGGCGGTCGGCGTCGGTGGACCGGACGCTCCGATCAGCACCCGGCAGGCGCAGCTCTGGGGTCTCGGCCGGGTGGCCGCCCTGGAGGCGGCCGACACCTGGGGCGGGCTCGTCGACCTCCCGGAGCGGCTGGACGCCGAGGGCGCACGTCGCGTCTCCGCGCTGCTGCTGCGCGGGGTGGCCGAGGACGAGGTCGCCGTCCGGCCCGAGGCGGCCTACGCCCGTCGCCTGGTCCGGGCGGACTGGGAGGAGCGGGCGGAACCGAACCGCTGGGCTCCGTCCGGGACCGTCCTCGTCACCGGCGGCACCGGCGCGCTCGGTGCCCATGTCGCCCGCCGCCTGGCCCGGGCCGGGGCGGAACACCTGATACTCACCAGCCGTCGGGGCCAGGAGGCCCCGGGCGCCGCCGAGTTGGCGGCCGAGCTGGCGGAGCTCGGCGCGCGGGTCACCATCGTCGCCTGCGACGTCAGTGACGGGGAGGCGGTGGCCGCACTGCTCGCCGCGATCCCGGCCGAGCACCCGCTGACCGCCGTGGTGCACACCGCCGGCGTCCTGGACGACGGCGTGCTCAGCGCCCTGACCCCGGAACGCCTCCAGCGCGTGGTCGCCGCCAAGACGGACGGCGCCCTGCACCTGGACCGGCTGACCCGCGACCTGCCCCTCTCCGCATTCGTGCTCTTCTCCTCGCTCGCCGGCGTGGTCGGCGCGGCCGGTCAGGCGAACTACGCCATGGCGAACGCGGCTCTGGACGCACTCGCCGAACGGCGCCGGCAGTCGGGGCTCCCCGCCACCGCCGTCGCCTGGGGCGCCTGGGCGGGCGAGGGCATGGCCGCCACCGACGAGGTGGTGCGCGAGCGGATGCGCCGCACCGGCTTCCGCCCGATGCGTCCGGAGAGCGCGCTGCGCGTCCTCGAAGGCGCGATCCAGTACGGCGAGACCGCTGTTCTCGCGGCGGACATCGACTGGGAGCGCTACGCCCAGGCACACGGAGCGGCCGCTCAGCGCCCGCTGCTGCGCGCCCTGGTCGGCGCGGCCCCCCTGCCCGCCGGGCTCGCCGCCGAGGCGACCGGGTTCGCCGGGGCCCTGGCGGGCCGTACTCCGGCCGAGCAGCGCTCCGCCCTGGCGGAGCTGATCCGCACGCACGCCGCCGACCTGCTGATGCACCGCTCCGCCGAGGACATCGACCCGCACAGGTCGTTCCGCGCGCTGGGCTTCGACTCGCTCGCCTCGGTGGAACTGCGCAACCGGCTGGCCGCGACGACCGGACTGCGGTTGCCGGCCTCGGTCGCCTTCGACTACCCGAGCCCGGCAGGACTGGCGGACTTCCTCCGCGACGAGCTGTTCGGCTCCGCCGAGGCGGTGCAGGCCCCGGTGGCGGGCACCGCGGTGGACGACGCCGATCCGGTGGTCGTCGTCGGCATGGCCTGCCGCTTCCCGGGTGGCGTGCGGTCGGCGGAGGACCTGTGGGACCTGGTCCTGGCCGGTACGGACGCGGTGGGGCCCTTCCCGGAGGACCGGGGGTGGGACCTGGCGGGGCTGTTCGACGAAGACCCGAGCGTTCCGGGGACGACGTACACCTCCGGAGGCGCGTTCCTGGACGGCGTCGCCGAGTTCGACGCCGGGTTCTTCGGGATCTCGCCGCGTGAGGCGCTGGCGATGGACCCGCAGCAGCGACTGCTGCTCCGGACCTCCTGGGAGCTGTTCGAGTCCGCGGGCATCCTGCCGGGTGCCCTGCGCGGCAGCCGTACCGGTGTCTTCGTGGGCTCCAACGGCCAGGACTACACCGCGCTCGTCGCGCAGTCCGCGGAGGAGCTCGAGGGGTACCTCGGCACCGGTGGTGCGCTGAGCGTCGCCTCCGGGCGGCTCTCCTACTTCTACGGCTTCGAGGGTCCGGCGCTGACGGTGGACACCGCGTGTTCCTCGTCGCTGGTGGCCATGCACCTGGCCG
>NZ_JBHXEG010000160.1:0-6684 GCF_042724935.1 Kitasatospora sp. NPDC127060 | reverse complement strand
GTTGCCGTGGAGGACGTCGAGGAGTGACCAGTCGGTGTGGGGGTGGAGGGCTTGGGCGCAGGCGTGGAGGTGGTGGGCGAAGACGGGTGAGGTGTTGAGGAGTTCGAGTCCCATGCCGGGCCATTGGGATCCTTGGCCGGGGAAGACGAAGACGGTTTTGCCGGGTGTGGTGGTGGCTTGGAGGAGTCGGGGGTGGGGTTGGTCGTTGGCCAGTGCTGTGAGTGCGTCGAGGAGTTCGGTGCGGGTGGTGCCGTAGGTGGCGGCGCGGTGGTGGTGGGGGGTGCGGGTGTCGAGGGTGTCGGCTACGGCCTGGGGGGTGAGGTGGGGGTGGTGGTGGAGGTGTTCGGTGAGGCGTCGGGCGTGGTCGCGTAGTGCGGTGGGTGTCTTCGCGGACAACCGCCAGGTGATGGGGGTGTCGGGGGCGGGCTCGGTCTGAGTTGCGGGTTGTGTGGTGGGGCCTTGTTCGAGGATGACGTGGGCGTTGGTGCCGCTGATGCCGAAGGAGGAGACGGCGGCGCGGCGCGGGCGCCCGTCCGCCGGCCAGTCCCGGCTCTCGGTCAGCAACTCGACGGCGCCGGAGGCCCAGTCGATGTGCGGGGACGGCGCGTCGACGTGCAGCGTCGGAGGCATGACGCCGTGCCGCATGGCCTGCACCATCTTGATGATTCCGGCGACGCCCGCCGCTCCCGCCGCGTGGCCCATGTTGGACTTGATGGAGCCGAGCCGGAGCGGGACCCCCTCGGGCCGGTCCTGTCCGTAGGTGGCGAGCAGGGCCTGGGCCTCGATGGGGTCGCCGAGCCTGGTCCCGGTGCCGTGGGCCTCGACCACGTCGACGTCGGCGGTGGTGAGTCCGGCGTTGGCCAGGGCCTGACGGATCACCCGCTGCTGCGCGGGGCCGTTGGGGGCCGACAGCTGACTGGTGGTCCCGTCCTGGTTGACGGCCGAGCCGCGCACCACCGCGAGGATCTGGTGGCCGTTGCGGCGGGCGTCGGAGAGCCGCTCGACCAGCAGCAGGCCGACGCCCTCGCACCACGCGGTGCCGTCGGCGGCGGCCGCGAAGGACTTGGAGCGCCCGTCGGGGGCCAGACCGCGCTGCCGGCTGAACTCCACGAACGAAGCGGGCGTCGCCAGCACCGAGACGCCGCCGGCGAGGGCGAGGTCGCACTCGCCGCTGCGCAGCGACTGCGCGGCCAGGTGCAGGGCGACCAGCGAGGACGAGCACGCCGTGTCCAGGGAGACGGCCGGGCCCTCCAGGCCGTAGGTGTAGGACAGCCGCCCGGACAGGATGCTCGCCGAGTTGCCGACGATCAGGTAGCCCTCCAGGCTCTCGTGCCCGGCGACCAGCGTTCCGTAGTCCCGGTCGTGGGTGCCGGTGAAGACGCCGGTGCGGGAGCCGCGCAACGAGGACGGGTCGATCCCCGCGTGCTCGAACACCTCCCAGCTGGTCTCCAGCAGCAGCCGCTGCTGCGGGTCCATCGCCAGCGCCTCGCGCGGGCTGATGCCGAAGAAGTCGGCGTCGAATTCGGCGACGTCGTGCAGGAACCCGCCCGCACGGGTGTAGGAGGTGCCGAGGTGTTCGGGGTCCGGGTCGTACAGGGCGTCGAGGTCCCAGCCGCGGTTGTCGGGGAAGCCGGTGATGGCGTCCCGGCCCTCGGCTACCAGCTGCCACAGGTCCTCGGGGGACCGCACGTCGCCGGGGTAGCGGCAGGCCATGCCGACGATGACGATCGGGTCGTCGTCGGACCGGACCGCGGTGACCGGTACGACGGTGCTCCCCCGGACGCCGAGGAGTTCGGCGCGCAGGTGGCCGGCCATCGTGGCGGCGGTCGGGTAGTCGAAGAGCAGGGTCGCCGGGAGGTCGAGCCCGGTCGCCTCGTGGAGCCGGTTGCGCAGGCCGACGGCGGTGAGCGAGTCGAATCCCAGTTCCTGGAGCGGGCGGTCCGGATCGACGGTGTCGAGGGTCCGGTGCCCGAGCACGGCGGCGATCCGGCTGCGGACCAGGTCGAGGACGGTCCTGAACTGCTCGTCCTCGGACAGGGCGCGCAGTTGTCGCGCCCACGCGCGGTTGTCGACGGCGGCGGTGCCCGCGGTCGGGACCCGGACCAGGCTCCGGAACACCGGCGGCAGGGTCAGCGCCCGTGCGTGCCTGCGGAGTTCGGCGTGGTCGAGTTCGATGGACAGCAGTTTGCCGTGCCACCCCCCGGACAGCGCCAGGCCGAACACGTCGAGCGAGTGCCCGGTGGAGCGCGGTGTGAGCCCGTCGGGCGCGGCGGGCTCCAACCGGGCGGAGTCCGACGGCTCTTCCGGCGCCCAGCCGAGCGACAGGACGGGGCGCCCTTCGGCGCGCCGGCGGTCGGCGAGGGCGTCGAGGAGTGCCCCGGCGGCGGCCCGGTCCGCCCGGCCGGGGGCGCCCAGGGTGGCGGCGGCGGACGAGAAGAGGACGAAGGCGTCGAGTCCGGCGTCGGCGGTGAGGTCGTGGAGGTCCCAGGCGAGGCCGGCCCGGATGCGCAGGGCGGTGTCCAGGTGCTCGGGGGTGAGGGCGGCGAGTGGGCCGCCGGTCTCCTCGACCGCGTGGACGACGGCGGTCAGCGGCCGTCCGGGCGGGACGGCGGCCAGCAGTGCGGCGAGGTCCGCGCGGTCGCCGATCTCGCCGGGCGCGGTGGTCACGGTCGCCCCGAGGGCGGTGAGGCCGTCGGTGTCGAGCGGCGCGGCCCCGGCGGTGCGGGCGAGCAGCAGATGGCGTGCGCCGTGTTCGGTGACCAGGTGCCGGACGAGCGGACCGGCGAGGTCTCCGGCGGCCCCGGACAGCACCAGCACGGTGCCGTCGGGGTCGAACGGCCTTGCCTGTCCTGCCTGTTGCTCCTGTTCCTGCTTCTGTTCCCCCGGTGCGGCCGACCCGGTGAGCGGCACGCGGACCAGCCTGGGCGCGAGCACGGCGTCGGCGCGGACGGCGAACTGGTCCTCGCCGACGGACGCAACCGCACCCAGCACGGCCTCGGTGACCTGCTCCTCGACGTCGAGCAGGACGAACCGGCCGGGGTGCTCGCTCTGGGCCGAGCGCAGCAGGCCCCAGACCGCCGCCTGGCCGGGATCGAGGACGTCCTCCGGGGCGCCGCCGTCGGCACCGGTACCGCCGCCGGTCGCGACCGCGCGACGGGTGACGACCACCAGCCGCGAGCCGCCGAGCGGTTCCTCGGTCAGCAGGCCCCGTACGGCGTCGAGCGCCCGGACGGCCTGCTCGACGGCGGCCGTGCCGGGCTCCGGCCCGCTGTCCGGGAGCGTCAGGAGGATCGCGTCGGGTGCGGGATGCGCGCCGTCCCGGACGGCACGCGCGAGCGCCGCGAGGTCGGTGTGGCGCTCGCCGGGGAGGGCGGCGAGGGCGTCGTCGTCCGCGTTCCCGGCGATGACCGCCCAGCGGGTCGTGGCCTCGGCGGGCGGCGGCACCGGGATCCAGTCGAGCCGGTACCCGCCGTCCGCGTCCGCGCCGCGGAGTCCGGCGGCACGGACCGGCCCGAGCGTCACCGAGCCGACGGTGGCGACCAGGGTGCCGGAGGCGTCCCGGACCGACGCCGACGCGGTGTCGGGCCCGGTGCGGGTCAGCGCGACCCGGAGTGTCCGCGCGCCGGTGGCGTGGACGGTGACGTCCTGCCACGCCACCGGGGCGCGCAGCTCGTCGGTCGGGTCGACGGTGGCGGCCAGGGCGGTCTCCAGGAGGCGCGGGTCGAGCAGGTACCCGCCCTGCCCGGCCTCGTCGGGCAGGCTGACCTCGGCGTAGCCGGTGTCCCCGGCCCGCCAGGCGGCGTGCAGCCCGGCCAGCGGGACGGCCCCGCTGTGGCCGAGGCCGGCGAGCCGGTCGGCCAGCTCCTCGGCGTCGACGGGGACGGCGCCGTCCGGGGGCCAGTCGCCCGCCGCTCCGGCGGTGCCGCCCTCGGCGGCTCCGTGGCCCGGGCCGGTGAGGACGGCGCCGGCGTGGCGGACCCAGGGCCGCTCCGGGTCGTCGCCGGAACGGGAGTGGATGGTGACCCGCTGGACGGTCGCGCCCCCGTCGGCGGCGCCGGGGAGGCCGCCGTCCGTGGCGCCGCCTTCCGTGCCCTCCGGGGTGACCGTGAGGTGCAGCCGCGCCGGCGCGCCGTCGGTCAGGACCAGCGGCGCTTCCACGGTGAGCTCCGCGACCCGGGTGAGCCCGCTCTCGGCCCCGGCCCGCAGGACGAGGTCCAGGAAGGCCGCGCCGGGCAGCACGGTGACGTCGTGCACGGCGTGGTCGGCCAGCCACGGATGGGCGGCGGCGGTGACCTGGCCGGTGAGGATCCGGCCCTTGCCGTCGGGCAGTTCGACCGCCCCGCCGATCAGCGGGTGCCGGGCGGTGGAGCCGGACGAGGACGGGTTGTCCGTGGGGTGCAGCCACAGCGACCGGTGCTGGAACGGGTAGGTGGGGAGGTCCACGCGGTCCGCGGGCCCGAAGAACGCCGCCCAGTCGACCCGCACGCCGTGTGCGTGGAGCCGCCCGAGCCCGGCGACCAGCTCGGCCGCCTCCGGCCGGTCCCGGCGCATCAGCGACACGAAGAGGGCGTCGGCCGCGGACTCCGGCCCCGCCGCGGAGAGCACCGCGTCCGGGCCGATCTCGACGAACGCGGTGACGCCCGCGGACCGCAGGCCGCGCACCGCGTCGGCGAAGCGGACGGTCGCCGAGACGTGCCGCACCCAGTAGTCCGCCGACGCCCAGCCCCCGGCCGGACCGCCGGAGACCGTGGACACGGCCGCGATCGTCGGCTCCCGGTAGGACAGCGACTCGGCGACCGCGCGGAACCGGTCCAGCATCGGGGCCATCAGCGGTGAGTGGAAGGCGTGCGAGACCCGCAGCGATCCGGTCTTCCGTCCCTGCTCCGCGAAGTGCGCGACGACTGCCGCGACGGCGACCTCGTCGCCCGAGACCACCACCGACTGCGGGCCGTTGACGGCGGCGAGCCCCACCGCGTCGGACAGCAGCGGTCGGACCTCCTCCTCGGTCGCCCGGATCGCGGCCATCGCTCCGCCCTCGGGCAGCTCCTGCATCAGCCGGCCGCGCGCGGCGACCAGCGTCGAGGCGTCGGCCAGCGACAGCACCCCGGCGACGTGGGCGGCCGCGATCTCACCGACGGAGTGCCCGGCCAGGTGGTCCGGCCGCACCCCCCAGGACTCGGCCAGTCGGAACAGCGCCACCTCGACCGCGAACAGCAGGGCCTGCGCGTTCCCGGTCCGCCGGACCGCCTCCTCGTCGGCGCCCCACAACACCTCGCGCAGCGGCACTTCGTAGTGGCCGTCCAGTTCGGCGAGGACGGCGTCCAGCGCCTCGGCGAACACCGGGTAGGCCTCGTACAGGCCGCGGGCCATGCCCGGCCGCTGGGACCCCTGGCCGGTGAACAGGAACGCGACCTTGCCGCCGAGCACCCGGCCCGGCGCGGTGCTGCCGTCGGCGACCGCGTCCAGGGCGGCGGACAACTCCGCCCGGTCCGCGCCGGTCACCACCGCACGGCAGGTCAGCGCGGCCCGGTCCAGGGCCAGCGCCCGTCCGGCGGCGGCCAGCCGGTCGTCGGGCAGGGTCTCCAGGAACGTCCGCAGTCCGGCGGCCTGGGCGCGCAGGGCCTCGGGGGTCCGGCCGGACAGCGGCCACAGCACCACCGGCGGCGCGGCCCCTCCCACCGGGGCGGGCGCCGCGTCGGCGGCGGACGGCTCCTCCAGGATGACGTGGGCGTTGGTGCCGCTGATGCCGAAGGACGAGACTCCCGCGCGGCGCGGCCGGTCGGTACGCGGCCAGGCCCGGCTCTCGGTGAGGAGTTCCACCCTCCCGGCGTCCCAGTCGATGTGCGGGGAGGGCGCGTCGACGTGCAGGGTCCTGGGCAGGACCTCGTGGCGCATCGCCTCGATCATCTTGATGATGCCGGCGACGCCGGCGGCGGCCTGGGTGTGGCCGATGTTGGACTTCACCGAGCCGAGCCAGAGCGGGTGTTCGCGGTCCTGCCCGTAGGTGGCGAGCAGGGCCTCGGCCTCGATCGGGTCGCCGAGCTCGGTCCCGGTGCCGTGGGCCTCCATCGCGTCCACGTCGGACGGGCGCAGCCGCGCCTCCGCCAGCACCTGGCGGATCAGCCGCTCCTGGGACGGCCCGTTGGGTGCGGTGAGCCCGTTGGAGGCGCCGTCCTGGTTGACGGCGGAGCCCCGGACCACGGCGAGCACCCGGTGGCCGTTGCGCCGTGCGTCGGAGAGCCGCTCGACCAGCAGCAGGCCGACGCCCTCGCTCCAGGCGGCGCCGTCGGCGGCGGCCGCGAAGGACTTGGAGCGCCCGTCGGGGGCCAGGCCGCGCTGGCGGCTGAACTCGATGAACGCGGCGGGGGTGGCCATCAGGGTGACCCCGCCGGCGAGGGCGAGGTCGCACTCGCCGTTGCGCAGCGCGCGGGCGGCCAGGTGCAGGGCGACCAGCGAGGAGGAGCACGCCGTGTCCACCGAGATGGCCGGGCCCTCGAACCCGAACACGTAGGAGAGCCGCCCGGAGGCCAGGCTGCCCGCGCTCCCCGTCCCGAGATAGCCCTCGAAGCCGTCGGGTGCCGCCTGCGTCAGCCGGTTGCCGTAGTCGTCGTACATGACGCCGGTGAAGACGCCGGTGTGGGTGCCGCGCAGGGTGGTGGGGTCGATGCCGGCGTTCTCCAGGGT
>NZ_JBHXEG010000159.1:0-7060 GCF_042724935.1 Kitasatospora sp. NPDC127060 | reverse complement strand
CACACCCGCCCGCCGACACCACCAACCACCGACCCGCCAGCGCACCCGAAGCCACCGCACCCGAAGCCACCGCACCCAGCGGAGCCCAACTGACGTGATACAGCAGCTCGTCCGGCTCGGACGCACCCGCGGGGCCGCCCAGCCAGGCGGGCAGCTCGGCCCGCTCGGCCGGGGTCGGCCAGTACCGCTCACGCTGGAAGGCGTAGGTCGGCAGGTCGGGGCGGGGAGCGGCGGCGGCTCCGAGGAGCGCCGTCAGGTCGACCGGGACACCGGCGGCGTGCGCCCGTCCGAGCCCGTCGAACAGGCTTCGCGGTTCGGAGCGGTCCTTGCGCAGCAGCGGAATCGTGACGGCCTCCGGCGCCGCCCCGTTCGCGGGGTCGGTGAGGATGCCCTGGGCCATGGCGGAGAGCACACCGTCCGGGCCGAGTTCGACGTAGCGGGTCGCGCCGAGCTGCGACGCGGTGCGGACGCCGTCGTGGAACAGCACCGCCTGGCGGACGTGCCGCACCCAGTAGTCGGGGGAGGTCAGCTCCTCCGCCGTGGCGAGTGCGCCGGTCACGTTGGAGACGACCGGGATCCTCGGCTCGGCCGCCGCCAGACGGCCGACGACCGCACCGAACTCGGCCAGCATCGGCTCCATCAACGGCGAGTGGAAGGCATGGCTGACCGACAGGCGCTTGACCCGGTGACCGGCCGCCACAGCCGCCTGCTCGATCTCCTCGATCGCCACGGCCTCACCCGAGAGGACCACGGACTGCGGCCCGTTCACCGCCGCCACGTCCACCCGGCCGGCGAAGCCGTCGAGGAGGGCCTCGGCCTTCTCGACCGGCACCCCGACGGCCAGCATCGCGCCGCCGGCGGGCAAGGCCTGCATCAGCCGGCCACGCGCCGCCACCAGCGCGGCCGCGTCCTCCAACGAGAACACCCCCGCCACATGCGCGGCGACGACCTCACCGATCGAGTGACCCAACAGGAAGTCCGGACGCACACCCCACGAGCCGAGGAGACGGAACAGCGCCACTTCCAGGGCGAACAGCCCGGCCTGCGCCCACACCGTACGGTTCAGCAGCTCGGCGTCCGCGCCGAACACCACCTCGCGGACCGAGCCGTCCAGCTGCTTGTCCAGCTCCGCGCAGACCGCGTCGAACGCGTCCGCGAACACCGGGAAGGCCTCGTACAACTCCCGGCCCATGCCCGGCCGCTGGGAGCCCTGACCGGTGAACAGGAACGCCGTCCTCGCGCTCTCCCGGGCGAGCAGGATCTCCCCCGCACCGCCCGCCAGTCCCTCCAGCGCAGCGAGGAGCTCCGCACGGTCGGCAGCGGTCAGCACGGCACGGCGGGCGAAGGCCGTCCGGGCCAGCGCGAGCTCGCGCCCGACCGCGACGAGGTCCGCGTCCGGACGGGACGCGAGGTACTCGCCCAGCCGCTCGGCCTGGGCGCGCAGCGCCTCCGCGGTCCTGGCCGACAGCGGCCACACCACCGGGGCGGTGGACGGCAGCGGGACTCGGTCCGCCTCGGGCTCCGTCGGGGCCTGTTCGAGGACGAGGTGCGCGTTGGTGCCGCTCATGCCGAACGAGGACACGGCGGCCCGACGCGGCCGGCCCGCGTCCGGCCACTCCTGGCGTTCCGTCAGCAGCGCCACGGCGCCGGAGGTCCAGTCGACGTGCGGAGTCGGCTCGTCCAGGTTCAGCGTCCTCGGCAGCACACCGTTGCGCATCGCCATGACCGTCTTGATGACGCCCGCCACGCCGGCCGCGGCCTGGGTGTGCCCGATGTTGGACTTGATCGAACCGAGCCACAGCGGGCGGTCCTCGGGGCGCTCCCGCCCGTAGGTGGCGAGCAGCGCCTGCGCCTCGATCGGGTCACCGAGCGCCGTGCCCGTGCCGTGCGCCTCGACGGCGTCGATGTCGGCGCCGGTCAGGCCCGCGTTGGCGAGGGCCTGACGGATCACCCGCTGCTGGGACGGGCCGTTGGGCGCGGTCAGACCGTTGGACGCGCCGTCCTGGTTGACGGCCGAGCCACGGATCACCGCCAGCACCCGGTGCCCGTTGCGCCGCGCGTCCGAAAGCCGCTCCACCAGCAGCATGCCCGCGCCCTCCGACCAGCCCGTGCCGTCCGCCGCCGCCGCGAAGGGCTTGCAGCGGCCGTCCGGGGAGAGGCCGCGCTGGCGGCTGAACTCGATGAACGACACCGGGGTGGACATCACGGTCACCCCGCCGGCCAGCGCGAGCGAGCACTCCCCGCGGCGCAGCGCCTCGGCCGCCAGGTGCAGCGCGACCAGCGACGAGGAGCAGGCGGTGTCCACCGTCAGCGCCGGTCCCTCCAGGCCCAGCGTGTACGCGATCCGGCCGGAGGCGACGCTCCCGGCGCCGCCCGTGCCGAGGTACCCCTCCAGGTTCTCCTCGGACGCCGAGACGAGCGCCGTGTAGTCCTGACCGTTGGTGCCGACGAACACGCCGGTACCGCTGCCGCGCACCGACTCGGGCGTCACCCCGGCCCGTTCGAAGGCCTCCCAGCTCGTTTCGAGCAGGAGACGCTGCTGCGGGTCCATGGCCAGCGCCTCACGCGGCGAGATCCCGAAGAACGCGGCGTCGAACTCGGCCGCATCGTGCAGGAATCCGCCGCCCCGGGTGTAGGTCGTGCCGATCCGGTCGGTGTCGGGGTCGTGCAGGGCGTCGAGGTTCCAGCCCCGGTCGGCCGGGAACGGCGTGATGGCGTCGACCTCGCCGTCGACCAGCCGCCACAGCTCCTCCGGGGAGTTCGCCCCGCCCGGGAAGCGGCAGCTCATGCCGATGATCGCGATCGGTTCGTCACTGCCGACCGTGCGGTGCGCGGTCTGCGTCCGGTCGTCTCCCCCGAGCAGTTCGGCCCGCAGGTGCCGGACCAGTGCGGCGGGGGTGGGGTGGTCGAAGACCAGGGTCGTGGGCAGGCTCAGTCCGGTCGCCCGGTTCAGCCGGTTGCGGAACTCGACGGCGGTCATGGAGTCGAAGCCGAGGTCCCGGAAGGCGCGTTCAGCGTCCTCGGTCTCCTGCGCATCGTGCCCGAGCACGGCGGCGACGGTCTCCCGGACCAGGTCGAGCAGAGCGCGACCCTGGTCCTCGGCCGCGTCGAGCCGGTGGGTCGTCGTGGACCCGGTGGTGTTCTCCTGCTGGGCGGCCGGCTGCTGCGACGGCGTCCGGCGCTTCTCGGCGGGGACGGTGTCGGGCCAGTAGCGCTGACGCTGGAAGGCGTACGTGGGCAGGTCGACCCGCCGGGCGCCCGAACCCCCGTACACGGCCTGCCAGTCGGGGGCGGCGCCCCAGCAGTGCAGGGTGCCCAGGGCGGCCGCGAGCGCCTGGTCCTCGGGGCGGTCGCGGCGCAGGAGGGAGGCGAAGACGTGGCCGTCGGTCGCGGTTCCGGTGCCGGTGTCCGTGCCGGTGTCCGTGTCGGTGTGCGTGTCGGTGTCGGTGAGGCAGTCCTGGGCGAGGGCCGTCAGGACGCCGTCCGGGCCGAGCTCGACGAAGCGGGCCGCGCCCAGCTCGGCCGCGGTGCGGACACCGTCGCGGAACAGCACCGCCTGGCGGACGTGCCGCACCCAGTAGTCGGGGGAGGTCAGCTCCTCCGCCGTGGCGAGAACGCCGGTCACGTTCGAGACGACCGGGATCCTCGGCTCGGCCGCCGCCAGACGGCCGACGACCGCACCGAACTCGGCCAGCATCGGCTCCATCAACGGCGAGTGGAAGGCATGGCTGACCGACAGGCGCTTCGCCCGCAGCCCCGCCGAGCGCACCAGTCCGGCCAGTTCCTCGACGGCATCCTCCGCACCCGAGAACACCACGGATCGCGGACCGTTCACGGCGGCCACGTCGACCCGGCCGGCGAACCCGGCGAGCAGCTCCGCCGCCTCCTCGACCGGCACCCCGACGGCCAGCATCGCGCCGCCGGCGGGCAGGGCCTGCATCAGGCGACCGCGCGCCGCCACCAGCGCGGCCGCGTCCTCCAGCGAGAACACCCCCGCCACATGCGCGGCGACGACCTCACCGATCGAGTGCCCGAGCAGCAGGTCGGACGAGATGCCCCATGATTCGAGGAGGCGGAACAGCGCCACCTCCAGGGCGAACAGCCCCGCCTGCGCCCACACCGTCCGGTTCAGCAGCTCCGCGTCCGCGCCGAACACGACGTCCCGAACCGAACCGTCCAGGTGTCTGTCCAACTCCGCACAGACCGCGTCGAACGCGTCCGCGAACACCGGGAACGCCCCGTACAACTCCCGGCCCATGCCCGGCTTCTGGGAGCCCTGACCGGTGAACAGGAACACCGTCCTGCCGCCGGAAGCGGCGACGTCCACCAGCTCCTTGGCCTGACGCCCCTCGGCCAGCGCCTCCAGCCCCCGCAGCAGCCCCTCACGGTCCGCCGCCACCACCGCCGCCCGGCGGGCGAGCGGGGAGCGGGTGGTCGCGAGTGAGAGCGCCACGTCGGTCACGCTCAGCGAGCTGTCCGCCGCGACGCGGACGGCCAGTCGCGCGGCCTGCTCCCGGAGCGCGGCCTCGTTGCGCGCGGAGAGCACCGAGACCGGCGGAACCGCCCCCGCGCCCGCCGGAGCAGCCGACTCGGTGCTCCGCGGCGCCTGTTCGAGGATCACATGCGCGTTGGTGCCGCTGATGCCGAACGAGGACACACCCGCACGACGCGGACGCCCCGTCTCCGGCCACGCCCGCTCCTCGGCCAGCAGCGAGACCGCACCCGCCGACCAGTCCACGTGCGGCGACGGCGCGTCGACGTGCAGGGTCCGCGGCAGCACCCCGTGGCGCATCGCCTGCACCATCTTGATCACACCCGCCACACCGGCGGCCGCCTGGGTGTGCCCCAGGTTCGACTTCACCGACCCCAGCCACAGCGGCCGGTCCTCCGACCGCCCCTGCCCGTACGTGGCCAGCAACGCCTGCGCCTCGATCGGGTCACCCAGCGTGGTGCCCGTACCGTGCGCCTCCACCGCGTCGACCTCGTCGGCCGTCAGCCGTGACTTCTGGAGCGCCATGGTGATGACCCGCTGCTGCGAGGGGCCGTTGGGCGCGGTCATCCCGTTCGAGGCACCGTCCTGGTTGACGGCCGAGCCCCGGATCACGGCCAGCACCTCGTGGCCGTTGCGCCGCGCGTCCGAAAGCCGCTCCAGCAGCACCAGTCCGATGCCCTCGGACCAGGAGGTGCCGTCGGCGCCGGCGGCGAACGGCTTGCAGCGGCCGTCGGCGGCGAGACCGCGCTGACGGGAGAACTCGATGAAGGTGTTCGGGCTGGACATCACGGTGACGCCACCGGCGAGCGCCAGCGAGCACTCACCCTCGCGCAGCGCCTGGCCGGCCAGGTGCATCGCGACCAGCGAGGAGGAGCAGGCGGTGTCGATCGTCACGGCCGGACCTTCGAGGCCGAGGCTGTAGGCGATCCGGCCCGAGGCGATGCTGCCCGCGCTGCCGTTGCCCGCGTAGCCCTCCAGGCCCTCCTGGTCCTGCACCAGGTTGACGTAGTCGTGGTACATCACACCCGTGAAGACGCCGGTCTGGGTGCCGCGCACCGAGGCCGGTGCGATCCCGGCCCGCTCGAAGGTCTCCCACGCGGCCTCCAGCAGGAGCCGCTGCTGCGGGTCCATGGCCAGCGCCTCGCGCGGGGAGATGCCGAAGAAGACCGGGTCGAAGTCGGCCGCCCCGTCGAGGAATCCGCCCTCACGGACGTACGAGGTTCCCTGGCGCTCGGGGTCCGGGTCGAAGAGTGCGTCCAGGTCCCAGCCACGGTCCTCGGGGAAGGCGCTGATCGCGTCGCCGCCGCCGGCCACCAGGTCCCAGAGGTCCTCGGGGGTGCGGACGCCCCCGGGGAAGCGGCAGGTCATGCCGACGATGGCGATCGGCTCGTCCGTCGTCGCGGCCGTGCCCGGGCCCGCCGTCGGAAGCGCGGTGCGGCCTTCGAGCAGGCGGGTGCGGAGGTAGCCGGCGAGGGCCGAGGGGCTGGGCTGGTCGAAGGCGAGGGTCGCGGGCAGGCGCAGTCCGGTGGCGGCGCCGAGCCGGTTGCGCAGTTCGACGGCGGTGAGGGAGTCGAAGCCGAGGTCCTTGAACACCTGGGTGGGGTCGAGCGGTTCGTTCGCCGCCAGGCCCAGCACGGTGGCCACCTCGGTGGCCACCAGGTCGAGCAGCACCCGCTCCTGCTGGGCCTCGGGGAGACCGGCCAGGCTCCGGGCGAGGCGGTTGCCGTCGGCCGAGCCGGTGTCGGCCGAGGCGGCGGCGCTCCTCCGGACCGGGGCCGTCACCAGTCCGCGCAGGACGGACGGCAGTTCACCCGCGGTGCGCAGCGAGGCGCGGTCCAGACGCATCGGGTACAGCACGGGGTGGTCATGGGTGAGGCCGGCGTCGAAGAGTGCCAGACCTTCCTCGGTGGACAACGGCAGCATCCCGCCCCGCGAGATCCGCCCCACCTCCACCGACCCCAGACCCGCCGTCATCCCACCACGCTCGGCCCACAGACCCCACGCCAACGACACACCCGGCAGACCGAGACCACGACGATACTGCGCGAACGCGTCCAGGAACGCGTTCGCCGCCGCGTAACTCCCCTGCCCCGGAGCCCCCAGAACCCCCGACGCCGAGGAGAACACCACGAACGCCGACAACCCCAGACCCACCGTCAACTCATGCAGGTTCCACACCGCGTCCACCTTCGGACGCAACACCCCGTCCACCCGAGCAGCGGTCAACGACTCCACCACACCGTCGTCCAACACACCCGCCGCATGAACCACACCGGTCAACGGCCGCCCCGCCGGAACACCCTCCAACAACTCCGCCAACGCCGCACGATCAGCCACATCACACGCCACCACCCGCGCCGACGCACCCAACCCCGCCAACTCCGCCACCAACTCCGCGGCACCCTCGCTGTCCGGACCACGACGACCCGTCAACACCAGATGACGAACCCCGTGAACCTCCACCAGATGCCGCGCCACCAACCGGCCCAACACCCCCAGACCACCCGTGACCAGCACCGTCCCACCAGCCCGGAAGCCGGAACCTGCGCCCGAGGACGAAGACGAGGA